>JAPLKZ010000004.1:16233-124982 GCA_026387835.1 Candidatus Saganbacteria bacterium | reverse complement strand
GTGCAAGAGGGCTGGAGTAACTTTTATCGTGAACGATTATATCGATGTCTGCCTTGCTATAGACGCGGATGGTGTTCATCTGGGGCAGGATGATGTTCCCGTGCCGGTCGCGAGAAAGCTGCTTGGAAGCGGAAAGATCATAGGCCTGTCAAGTCACAGTTTTGACCAGGCAATAACAGGCGCAAAAAGCGGCGCGGATTACATCAGCCTGGGTCCGGTCTTTTCAACGCCTTCAAAACCGGATACAAAACCTTTAGGTATAGAAGTATTGAAGAAAGTTCTAAAGTCGGTCAAAGTCCCTGTGGTTGCCATCGGCGGTATAAATGAGGATAATATTAAAGTTGTAATCGCCGCGGGAGCAAAGCGTGTCGCAGTGATACGCGCGGCAGTAGCTGCAAAAGACCCGGCTTCCGCTGTTAAGAGGATGCGCAGGATATTTAAATGAAAAACAATCTGGTAATAGCCGGAAGAGAATTCCGCTCCAGGCTGATGCTGGGCACGGGCAAATACAAGACTTTCGAGATTATGAAAGAAGCTCTTGACGCGTCGGGCTGCGAGATCGTCACCGTCGCTGTCAGAAGGGTCAGCCTGGAAAATACAGGCGAGAAGACCCTGCTGGATCACATCGACCGAAAAAAATATTTTATCCTGCCGAATACCGCGGGCTGTTACAGCGTTGATGAAGCTGTAAGGATAGCGCGGCTGGCAAAAGCAGCAGGGCTGACGAACTGGGTGAAACTCGAAGTCATCGCCGACCAAAAATATCTTGTACCTGACCCGGTCGCAACCATCGAAGCGGCAAAGATACTTATCGAAGAAGGTTTTGTCGTTCTTCCTTATACCACCGATGATTTTACCGTCGCAAAAAAACTCCAGGAGATCGGCTGCGCGACCGTAATGCCGGGAGGCTCATTTATCGGCTCGGGCCAGGGAGTCCCAAACTTCGACAAAATTAAAGTCCTCAGGCAGTTCATTACGGTGCCTGTAGTCGTTGACAGCGGGATCGGCTGCGCGTCCGACGCGGCTCTCGCGATGGAGACCGGCGCCGATGCGTGCCTGATCAATACCGCTGTCGCGGAAGCGCAATATCCTGCTTTGATGGCCGAAGCGGTGAGGTTCGGGGTCGAAGCCGGAAGGAAAAGTTTCCTTTCCGGAAGGATGCCGAAAAAGCCGTTCGCGAGCGCGAGTTCTCCTACACAGGGTATTTCAAAATAATTGCTTTAGCTTTAAAAAGCGGTTAAAAGATGCAGCTTTCGTTTATCAGTTTTATCAGTTGTTTTCTTTTGCTCTTTGAAATGGTCGTCTTGCCGCTGATAGTCTGGGCGAATAATTCGTTCTCGATGCCGTATTTCACGTAAGCCTCGACCGGCACTATCTGAACCGCTTTGTTACTCCGCCAGTCTGATTCGTAGTCCTCTTTGTAGAACTTAAGCCATTGATTATGCTCCAGGTCATTTTTCGATGTTTTGACACCTTTCAGCATGCCCCTGATCTTTCTTATGGTGCCTTTGGGTGTCTTGAACTTTCCCGAGATCATTGAGATATAGATATGATGGCCGAGCTCGTGGGCCGCTGTTTCTATCACATCTTCCACGGGGAATTTATACTTTCCGTCCTTTGCTTTTCCCCCGGTGCTCACATGGATACTTTTATTTTTCATGTCATAGTAACCGATAGAAGACCACAGCTTGTTCGGGTTCGCCGTTATGAAGAATTTATTCTGTATCACGTACTTCGCGTTCTCGACTATCCTTTTATCTATCCCGGTGAGCAGAAGGACCATCTGGAGGACGTCCTCGTTAAGCAGGTCCTGCTGGTCTATAAGATGCTTTATATCCTGCTTTATCGTCTTCTTGTCAAAATCAAGGTGGCCTCTCTGGGTCTTTATCAGATGTTCAAGGTCAAGAAGGCGCCACTTGCCGCCCATCACCCAGCGGTAGACCTCGGAGGCGACGAGAAGCCTTTCGGTCTGTGCCAGGGTGCCGTCTTTTTCGACTATTTCATCGACGGCAAACGGAGAGTACAATTGCCTGGTAAAAGGGTTCATCTCAAGAGAGGCGTTTATCTCTTCGAGTATCCATTTTAAATAATCAATTGTCGTGTTTTTCATATGATCTCTCCAGGCCTATAAGCCTATATGTAAATATATATCGGGATAACACGAGAAATACTTGCAAACCGTAAATAAGGCATAAATAAGTAAAGAAATAGATAATAAAGATAGTATGCAGGGGTAAACAGTAAACTGACAACTAAAAGGAGAATAGCAATGAAATTTCATCAAGATTCTGACGAAAGTTAATTAGGACTACAATTATGATAAACAGGATCATTCGCGGATACAAACCGGTAATAATTACCACACCTTCCGATTTTACCTGCAAGCCCGAGGCTGCAAGGACAATTGAAAGAGCGGTATCCAGGGAATTCGGACTGCATATACCTGTCAATCAAGTGGTCGAAGAGTTTGAGGCAAGAGTAAAAGGCGCGAAGATAATACAGATCGCGCAAACGGTCGACAGGCGTATATACAGGGACGGAATAACACTGGACGGAAATACTTTTTATATTGAAAACGGAAGAATAGCATTAGCTTTTATGGAGCAGATATTCAGCCGGAAAGAGGCATGGGGAAAAGCAAAAAAAGTTCTAATGCAGGACCTGATCTCATTAGGCTACAGGATCGGGTTGCTTGCGCCGGATCCCAAGATCTATGAATATTTCGGTTCGAATGTGATAAATGAGGCAAAAGATATCGGGATCCGCGAACAAGATATCGTTCATATAAGCGATCAACGCAAGCCCATGCTGAAAATAAAGTTCCTGCGCGATAATTTTGTGCAAATAGCAGATACTTTATACGTGACGCCCAAATTCCGGCGGAACGATCTAAGCGGTCTATTGAATTGGGCAAAAGGCTTGAAAATTCAGCCGGCAGAACTGGGGCATCAAGGCGTAACGACAATAGGGGACAAGTTCGCGTTTATCTGCGAACCCTGGATGCCTCCTGAAGAAAAAAATGCGCCGGTCTCAAGAAGTGTAATAGGTCAATATGTCCGGTCAATAAGCAGCAAGCTAAGCGCTTTAGGGATAAAACCGTTCGTAGTCCCGTCAGGGTTCATGGACGCTTTTCCGCCGGAAATACTGGACAAGATCGGAACGAAAAGAAGGTTTTTAATACCGAGCGATCATTCGGATTTCAATATTCTATATTTACCTGTTGAAAATGCCGTTTTTTTCATGGAACCGTATTATGAAGCGAACAAAAGATTTCTCGATCAAATAGTAAAGCAGATAAACCCCAGCAAATTTGGTCTCTTGCCTGATGAAGACAGCCTTCCGGCAAACTCTCTTCCTCTTCCAGGAGGAGGAGTTTATGTGGATTCCGCCGCTAAAAGGACTATCGAGGTGCTCCGTAATGCGGGGATCAGGGTCGAAGTCAGTTCAATACCTTTCGGGATGTTCGGCCTGGGCATACACGGCGGTATACATTGTAGTACTAACGAGATCTGGCTGCCGCCGCAGTAACTATATCCCCTCCGCCACCATGTCGCCTACCTGTGTAGTGGAATATCCCATCTTTCCTGCTGACATGCTCTTCATTTTCTTGCAGGCTGCCATTATCGATTTCTCGACAGCAGCAGCGGCTTTTTCCTCGCCAATGTTCTCAAGAAGCATCTGAAGAGCGCCGATCGCGGCAAGTGGATTGATGACATTTTGTCCCGTGTATTTCGGTGCAGAGCCGCCGATGGGTTCGAACATCGAAACGCCTTCCGGGTTGATGTTGCCGCCCGCGGCTATCCCCATCCCGCCCTGGATCATGGCGCCGAGATCAGTGATTATATCACCAAAAAGATTGTCCGTAACGATAACATCAAACCATTCCGGGTTTTTTACAAACCACATGCAGGTCGCATCCACGTGGGCATAATCCGGTTTGATATCAGGATATTCTTTTGCAACTTCATAAAAGGCCCTTTCCCAAAGGTCAAAAGCATAGGTCAGGACGTTGGTCTTGCCGACAAGCGTCAATTGTTTCTTTTTGTTCCTTTTGCGCGTGAGTTCAAAAGCGTATCTGATGCATCTTTCCACGCCTTTTCTTGTATTGATTGAATCCTGGATCGCGACTTCATCCTTGGTGCCTTTTTTTAGTGTTCCTCCTGTGCCGACGTAAAGCCCTTCCGTATTCTCTCTTACAACGACAAAATCTATATGTTCGGGACCTTTATCCTTTAAAGGGGTCCAGACGTTCTCGTATAATTTCACGGGCCTTAAATTTATATACTGGTCAAGTGCGAATCTGACCTTTAAAAGAATGCCTTTTTCCAGTATTCCGGGCGCTACTTTGGGATGGCCGATAGCCCCCAAATAGATGGCGTCGAATTTCCTGAGTCCTTCGATCTCTTCATCCGTTATGATGATGCCGGTCTTCAGGTATCTTTCCCCGTCATACGGAAGCAGCTTTGTATTAACTTCCAGACTGAATTTCTTTTCGACAGCTTTCAGCACTTTCAGGCCTTCGGCTACGACCTCCGGGCCTGTGCCGTCACCGCCGATCACCCCGATATTATAATTTTTCTTTGACATGACTAATGAGCCCTCCTTTATCGATTATATTCTTCATGAACGGCGAAAAAGGCCCGGCTTTAAATGTCTTTCCGCTGTCCAAGTCCTTTATCTGTCCTTTTTCAACGTCAACTTCGAGCGTGTCGCCTTCTTTTATCTCATCTGCCTGTTTTAGCTCTATTATCGGAAGCCCGATGTTTATCGCGTTCCTGAAAAATATCCTCGCGAAAGATCCCGCTATAACTGCGGAGACTCCGGCGGCTTTTATGGCGACGGGAGCGTGCTCGCGGGAAGACCCGCAGCCGAAATTCTCGCCCGCGACGATAAAATCGCCTTTTTTGACCTTTTTAGAGAACCCGGGGTCAGCGTCTTCCATGCAATGCCTGGCAAGCTCCGCCGGGTCATGCGTGTTCAGATACCGCGCGGGTATTATCAGATCGGTATCGACATTATTCTTGAATTTCCAAGCTTTGCCTTGCATTATAGATCCTCGGGACTCGCGATATATCCGGCCACGGCAGATGCGGCTGCGATTGCCGCGTTCGAAAGATAGACTTCGCTTTTGGGATGCCCCATGCGTCCGACAAAATTCCGGTTAGTGGTCGCAAGAGCCCTCTCTCCTTCGGCAAGTATCCCCATATGGCCGCCCAAACACGGTCCGCAGGTAGGGGTTGAGACCGCCGCTTCGGCTTTAAGGAAAATATCAAACAGGCCGTTCTTCATTGCCTGTTCATAGATCTTCTGGGTCGCGGGGATGATGATCAGCCTTATGTCTTTATGCCTCTTTCTGCCTTTCAATATCTTTGCCGCGATCTCGAGGTCTTCATATCTTCCGTTCGTGCAGGAGCCTATCACTACCTGGTCAAGTTTTACTTTACCGGCCTTGCTGATAGGTTTCGTGTTGGAGGGCAGATGAGGGAACGCCACCTGCGGTTCGATATCGCCGGCATCATATTCTATGACACTGCAGTACTCCGCGTCCTCATCACTCTGATAATAGACCGGTGTTTGTCTGGGATCGAGACGCCGCGACCCTATGTACTGTCTGGTTATCTTGTCGGGGGCGATGATGCCGTTCTTTCCGCCTGCCTCGATAGCCATGTTGCACATGGCAAGGCGGCTGTCCATCGTCAGTTTTGAGACAGCGGGTCCGGTGAACTCCATTGCTTTGTACCGCGCGCCGTCGACGCCGATATCACCGATGGTATAGAGTATCAGGTCTTTTCCGCCGACCCATTTGTTGAGCTTCCCTTTAAAAACGAATTTTATCGTTTCCGGAACTTTGAGCCAGACTTTTCCTGTCGCCATTGCAGCTGCCATGTCGGTCGAGCCCACGCCGGTTGAAAAAGCTCCGAGAGCGCCGTAAGTGCAGGTGTGAGAATCAGCGCCGATCACCAGCTGGCCGCTGTAGACGATCCCCTGTTCGGGAAGCAGGGCGTGTTCGACCCCCATGCATCCTATCTCGAAGAAATGTTTTATTTTATACTTTTTAGCGAATTCCCTCATCATCTTGACCTGCTGGGCGGATTTTATGTCCTTGTTTGGGGTGAAATGGTCGGGCACCAGGACGATCTTATCCCTGTCGAAAACCTTTTTTATCTCGAATTTTTCAAACTCGGTTATCGCTGGCGGCGCGGTTATATCATTCCCGAGCACTATGTCCGCATCGGCCTCGATGAACTCGCCGGGACGGACTTCCTTTTTTCCGCAATGAGCGGCAAGGATCTTTTCTGTTATAGTTTGTGCCATGTTGATATTATTATATCAAAAATGTGCGGTCTTTACTTTGTCTTAAATGATCTTGATCTTGCAGGTTCGGATCGCGGCAGGAGGGACATTCTTTTCCCAGGACCGTGCGTATATCATTTTGATAAAGGCGTTCCCTTTTTTGACGGCTTTGAAGGTCCATGTTTCTTTTCCCGGAGCACCCGTCAAGGTCGTGTCCGGCCTGTGGAACACTGAACCCATGAGCCTTAAATAATTCCTGTCCAAAGGAGGCGCGACCTGCCAGCTGAAGCCGGTGGTCGGGTTGGAATCAAGCGTGAATGTGAAGGTCTCGCCGGCCTTCACGTTTATCTCTTCGGTTATTTGATGAACACCGGCAAGGCCCGGGGAAGTTAAAATGCAGGCCATGGTGATGAGAAAGACAGAGTATATTGTTATTACGAATTTATTCATTATTTTACTCGACACAATATTATATCATCAATTCCAGGCGTCCTTGTTTTAATATACAAAAAGCAATATAATTATTTGGAGGTGAAATAATAATGCAGCAACAGGAGATCAAAATAACTTTAGACGAAAAGACCGCGGGGGGGGCTTATTCCAATGTCGCTCTGATATCGCATAACGAGAACGAGTTCATAGCCGATTTTATTTTCGCGCAGCCGCCGGTAGGGCGGGTCAACGCGAGGGTGATAATGTCGCCTTCCCACGCAAAAAGACTTCTCAAGGCACTGTCGCAGAACATCGAGATGTTCGAAAAAAAGTTCGGCGCGATAAAGGAAGAACAGGACGCTCCGGACATGAGGATCAACCTGAGCGCGAATTAATTACATGCAAAAAAAAGACTCAGCCAGCGAAAGCGCGAAATACCTGGCCGAAGAGACCACGATGGAACAGCTGTGGGGCAGGGAGATGTTCACATGGAAGGTCAGGTGGGTCATATTGTTCTGGCTCTTTGTCTGGCTGTTCCTGCCTCACAAGTCGGAGATCCCCCTCCCGACTGCCGCTGTCTTCTTCGCGTTGACGGCCGTCTACAACCTCTGTATCTCGGTCGCCGTGACCCTGAGGTATAAGCCGGTGCTCAGCGCCGTCTCTTTCGCGGTCGATTCTTTGGCCGTTACGGCAGCGGTCTACCTCACGGGCGGGATAAATTCAGAGCTCTGGCCGCTTTATTTCATACTGATAATCCACTCGTCGATGATAATAAATTTCAAGAGCGAAATTGTCCTGATGGCCTTCATAGTGTTGCTGTATTTTGCGGCGGCTGTCCAGGATGCCGCGGCTAATAATTTTATCTTTATATTCCTCAACAGGGCGTTTTTGATGTCGGTCTCGATATTTGCCGCCAGTTTCATCGCGGACACGGAAAGGCGCCTCAGGAAACGGGCAGAGAACGTGGCTTTTGAAAATTCCAGCCTGTATGAGAGGGTCAACAGGTTCAACGAAGAACTTGAGCGGAAAATAGACCACGAGACGGGTGACCTGAAAAAACGCTACCAGCAGCTGGAGATACTGTACAAGATAAGCAACGCGGTGACGCAGGACATGGACCTCGAGAACATACTTTCTTCGGTCATAAAAGGCGTGCAGGAAGGGCTTGGTTTTGACAGGGTCGGGATATTCGAGGTTGACGAGGAAACCAAGATGATAAAGGGCAGGATCGGAGTGGACAGATGGGGAAAACCCGAAAATATCGACAGCCAGATATTCGGTTTCGATGAAGAGGACAATAATTTCGCGAAGATATATCACGGAAAGATAGGATTTTTTTTCACGGAAGACGCCGACTCGACCCTTCCGGAAAGTCAGAAAAAATATATGGTCCCGGGTGTCGGGCAGAACGCGGTAGTGCCGCTTAAGGTCCAGGGAAGAATAATCGGCATGATAGCGGTCGACAATCTGATCTCGAAAAAAAAGATAACAGAAGAGGACCTGCACCTTCTGATAACCTTTGCGGAGCAGGCCGCTGTAGCCATAAACAACGCCAGGATGTTCGGCAAAGAAAGGGAAACATCGGTAAAGCTGAAAAAACTGGAAGAGACCAAGTCCGCGTTCCTGTCCAAGATGTCTCACGAGATAAGGACCCCGCTGGCAAACATCAAGGAATCGCTGACGCTGATAATGAAAAACATCACCGGAGAAACCACTCCACAGCAGCAGAAATTCCTCGGCATAGCAAGTTCGAACACGGAAAAGCTGATGGTCCTGATAGACGAGCTTTTAGACAGCGCCAAGATGGAAGCGAGACAGTTGAAGCTTGAGATAAGCCCTTTCGATATAAAAGAGGTCGTGGATAACGTGCTGTTCGAGTCCAAATCTTTTTCAAGCGCAAAAGAGATCACCGTAAGCACGGATATACCGCCGGATATTCCCGCGTTCCACGCGGACAAGAACAGGATCGCGAGAGTGCTGACAAATCTTATGAACAACGCGTTGAAATACACGGATAAAGGCGGGCACGTGACGGTCTCCGTCAGGGACGGTGAAAAAGACGTCATCGTCAGCGTGGCGGACAACGGCATCGGTTTGAGGCAGGAACAGCTGGGAAAGATCTTTGCCAAGTTCTACCAGGTCGAGGATGATACCATTAAGTTCAGGACAGGGGTCGGGCTGGGGCTCTCTATATGCCGGGAGACGGTCGAAGCTCACGGAGGCCGTATCTGGGCTGAAAGCGACGGGCCCGGCACCGGTTCAAAGTTCATATTTTCTCTGCCGAAAGGATGATGATGGAACCGTTCAGACCTACCTGCGCGGAAATAGACCTGAAAAAACTTCATCGCAACATCGATGAGATGCGCGGTATTTTATCGCCTTCGACAAAGTTCATGGCGATCGTAAAAGCCAACGCTTACGGCCACGGCGCGGTGGAAGTGTCAAAAGCGGCGGAAAAAGCCCGCGTTGATTACCTCGGCGTGGCTACACTGGGAGAGGCTCTTGAACTGAGGTCGGCTTATATTAAAACGCCGATATTGATCCTGAGCGAGACGCCCGCCGCGTATCTTGAAAGGCTGCTGGACGCGGGCCTCACGCAGACCGTCTACACTTTTCACCAGGCCCAGGCGCTGTCGGATATCGCCGGGCAGAAGAAGAAAACGGCAAAGATACATATCAAATTGGATACGGGGATGGGAAGGGTAGGGATGCTCCTGAATGACGCGGTCGCGACAGCGGTGAGGATATCAAGCCTCCCTAACATCTTCATCGAAGGAATATTCACTCATTTTTCAAAAGCGGACGACCCGGGCAGCCCGTTCACGGCCAAACAGTTCGGATCTTTCATGAAGACCGTCGGGCTTCTCAAAAAAGAAGGGATCGATCCTCCGATCAAGCACGCGGCGAACAGCGCGGCCGCATTATTCTTTCCCGAGACCCATCTGGACATGGTCAGGATCGGGATATGCATGTACGGATTGTTTCCTTCGTCAAAACGACTCAAACGGCCCTGGCTTCAACCGGTGCTTTCGTTCAAAACAAAAGTGTTATATTTAAAAGAGGTCGAAAAAGGGACGCCCTTGAGCTACGGCGCAGCTTACAGGACCACAAAAAGGACTAAGATAGCGACTCTTCCGGTCGGATACGCGGACGGGCTTTCAAGGGGGCTGTCGGGCAAGGGATCGGTAATAATCAGGGGGAAAAAGCGGCCTATTGTCGGCAATGTTACGATGGACATGACGCTGATCGACGCGGATAATGATAAGATCGAAATGGGCGACGATGCGGTGATCATCGGAAGCCAGGGTAAACAAACCATCACGGCTGATGAGATAGCGCGTCTTGACGGTACAATAAACTACGAAGTGATCTGCGGGATAGGAAAAAGGGTCCCGAGAGTCTATATTAGGTGAGAACATGAACCATATCTCGTTGTACAGAAAATACCGGTCGCAGACATTTGAAGAGATAATCGGCCAGGAGCCGATAATTACAACGCTGAAGAACGCGATAAGCGGCAAAAGGATAGGCCACGCGTATCTTTTTACAGGACCGCGCGGCACCGGTAAGACATCGACCGCGAGGATATTTGCCAAGGCTCTCAATTGCGGGGACGCGGCAACTGTAAAACCGTGCGGGAAATGCGACCAGTGCAGGAAGATCACCTCCGGCTACGCCCTTAACGTGATCGAGATAGATGCGGCATCCAACCGCGGGATAGACGAGATAAGAGACCTCAGAGAAAAGATCAGGTTCAAACCCGTGGAAGGCAGATACAAGATCTATATAATCGATGAGGTGCATATGCTCACGCCGGAGGCGTTCAACGCGCTGTTAAAGACCCTGGAAGAGCCGCCGCCGGACACGGTATTCATCCTGGCGACGACCGAGCCGCAGAGAGTGCCGGTGACGATCTCTTCTCGCTGCCAGAGGTTTGATTTCGGCAGGATATCCCTTGATGAGATAATTAAGCATCTGAAAAAGATCGCGAAAGATGAGGGGCAAAAGATCAGCGATGATGCGGTGCGTCTTATCGCGAGGTCCTCGGAAGGCGCGATGAGGGATGCCATATCGCTGATAGACCAGCTCTCTTCGTTCTGCGAGGGCGAGATCAAAGTCGAAGATGTCGTCGAAGTCCTCGGGACGGCCGAACCCGAGTTCCTTTTCGGAATGGGGGAAGCTGTCCTGAACGGGAACGAGAAGGACATCCTGATTTCCGTGCAGAAAGCCGTCGATCAGGGAGTGAGCGTGGAGCAGCTCGCGAAAGACCTCGTGTACCATTTCAGGAACCTGCTTATGGTAAAGGTGGGGAGCGAAAGTGTCCTTGAACTGTCGGAGGAACAGATAAACCGGCTGAAGAAAAGCTGCGAAAACCATCCTCTTTCAAAAATAAAAATGATAATAAAAGCCATCTCCGGCGCGGAGACGGACATGAAATGGCACAGGAATTCAAGGCTTGTACTTGAAATAGCCTTGCTTGAGGCGATGGAAGGAGCGGGCCGGGATCAGATAAAGGAAGCTGTCAAAATAGCGCCGGAAAAAAATGTTCCGGAAGGCGAAGCGGCGGTAATGTCAAAGGACGAAGCCTTATCAAGCATCAGGGGGAAATGGAAGGAGATCCTGGAAAAAGTAAAGGCCAGGAACGTTTTCGGATACGTCTCGCTGTGCGAGGCGGAAGTCTCGTCGCTTGACGGAAAAGGAAGGGTGGTCCTGAAGTTCAAAAAAGGGTATTCCTTCCACAAGGCGAGGATCGAGGAGCAAGCCAATAAAACAAATGTCGAGGAGGCAATAGGAGAAATAACGGGAAAAAAGATCTCCGTGATATGCGTGATGGGAGAAGAGGATAAAAAAACTTCGGAAAGACCTGTTGCGCCGGTCTCCGCAGATGATATTATAGAGATGTTCGACGGAAAAACAGTTTAGAGCAAGGAGCAGGCGGATGTTCGATATAAACGAAATGATGAAACAGGCAAAACAGATGCAGGACGGCATGAAAAAAGCTTCGGAGGAACTGTCGGCGGAGACGGTGACCGCAGGCTCAGGCAGGGGCGCGGTGATCGTAACGATGAACGGCAATATGGAAATAAAAGAGATCAAGATCGACCCCGCGCTGGCTCCGACAGGTGACGCGCAGAGATTGTCCGAGATGATAAAAACAGCGGTCAACGAAGCGCTCGAGAAGGCAAAAAAATTATCGTCATCAAAAATGAGCTCGATGACCGGGGGCATGAATATCCCCGGGCTTTCAAGTATGCTGGGCATATAACATGCCTTCTCACTACCCGGAACCCGTCAACGATCTCATAGAGGAATTTAAGAAGCTGCCCGGCATCGGGCCCAAGTCGGCTCAAAGGCTGGTATTCCATATCCTCGGTATAACAGACGCGGAAGTCGGAAAACTCGCGAAAGCCCTGACCGAGGTCAAGAAAAATATTCGCTACTGTTCAGTCTGCTTCAATCTCACGGTAAAAGATCCCTGTGACATATGCAGGGATAACAGCAGGGACAAGTCCCTTCTGTGCGTGGTCGCGGAACCCAAAGACCTGATAGCCATAGAAAGGACAAGGGAATTCAAAGGAAGTTTCCACGTGCTCGGAGGCTTGATCTCGCCGCTTGACGGCGTCGGCCCCGACAATCTGAGGATAAAAGAGCTGCTTGGCAGGCTTAAGAACGGGGTGAAAGAAGTCCTAGTCGCGCTTAACCCGACAACGGAGAGCGAGACCACGATATTTTATCTTACAAAGATCATCAAGCCGCTGGGTATCAGGCTGACAAGGATCGCATCCGGGCTGCCTATAGGTTCCGACATGGACTTCGCGGACGAAGCGACGCTGCTCAAAGCTATAGAAGGAAGGAGAGAACTTTCATGAAAAAAATGATCGGATGGTACTTCAGGGACTGGTGGAAGATCGTCGCAAGGCCCATATATTTTTATACGTTCATGGAAAAGGGGGAACTGAACGACAAGCCGTTCTCTTTCCTTTTGATCACCGCGTGGCTGCTTTCGTTGTTCATAACTGTAGCGGTCTATATCACCTCCATTTCCCAGATGATGATAGCCCTTATACAGGGTATCTATGGCATAAAACTTTTAATTGTGGCCCCGGTTTTCTTACTTCTTGTCCTGATCTTCTTTATAATGGTGTTTTTGATAGTCCTGTCGGTTGTGGTCATATCGATGATGGCATCATTCTATCTGGCTGCTTGCGCAATACATTATATAGCAGTGAAGGCCGGCGGAAAAGGCGAGCTCAAGGAGATGGTGAGGTCGGCGTATTATTCGTCAGCCCCAGCGCTTTTGCTGATATTGCTGCCGGTCCTGGCGTGCGCGACAAAATTCAAGGCATTATCTTTTGCGAATTTTACGGCCGGGACGAAAATAATCCTGTTCGTGATCATCTTTTACCTGTGGGGACTGTGGAGTACCGCTGTAAAGAAAGTATACAAAGTCACGCGCACGAAAGCCTTGTCGGCCACTTTAATCGTGGTCGCAATAATGATATTATTACAAATGTTTGGACTTCATAAAGTATTATCGCAACTGGAAAGGTGGATATCATAAAATGAAAAACATGACCGAGATACGCTGGCACGGAAGGGGAGGCCAGGGAGCTAAGACGGCGGCTCTTCTTCTGGGAGACGCTGCCATGAGCCTTGGAAAGCACATCCAGGCATTTCCCGAATACGGCCCGGAAAGGATGGGAGCCCCGGTCGCTTCTTTCAACAGGATAAGCGGGGACCCGATCACCGTGCATTACGGGATAACCGAGCCAGGCATCGTGCTTGTCCTTGACCCTACCCTTATGGGAAAGGTCGATGTGACAAAAGGGTTGAAAGATGACGGCATACTTATAGTGAACACAGGCGATACGGCCGTATCTGTCCGCTCCAAGATAAATCTTAAAGGAAGAAAGATATTTACGGTGGATGCTTCAAAGATCTCGAAGGAAACAATCGGCAGAGATATACCCAACACGCCGATGCTGGGGGCATTGATCAAGGCTTCAAATATCCTTGACATAGATCTTCTGATCGAAGACCTTAAGAAAAAACTGGCGAAGAAATTCGCCTCAAAACCCGAAGTGATCGAAGGCAACCTGAACGCCGTGAAACGGGCTTTTGAAGAAGCGAAGGGAGAATAAGATGGCGAAAGAACTGGGATGGAAGGAACTCCCGCTGGGCGACGAGTTAAAGGCGGGGACCGCGGCGGAATTTGAGACCGGAGACTGGAGGACGTCCAGGCCGGTAAAAGACGACAAGCTCTGCATCAACTGCCTGTTCTGTTATATTTATTGCCCGGACAGCGCGGTAAAAGTGAAAGACGGCAAATTTGACGGGATAGATTACCGTTACTGCAAAGGCTGCGGGATCTGCGTTGACGTCTGCCCCGTGAAGCCGGTAAAAGCCGTCCAACTGGTCAAGGAGGAAAAGTAAAATGGTTCAAATCGCGGCAAAGACAGGCAACGAGGCGATGGCGGAGGCCATGCGCCAGATAAATCCCGATGTGGTCGCGGCTTATCCGATAACACCGGCGACAGAGATCGTCATGATCTTTTCCCAGTTCGTGGCTGACGGGCTCGTGAACACGGAGTATGTCGCGGTGGAGAGCGAGCATTCCGCGATGAGCGCGACTATAGCGGCATCCGCGGCCGGCGCGAGGGCCATGACGGGGACATCATCCCAGGGACTCGCCCTTATGTACGAGATGCTGCCGATCGCTTCCGCGCTCAGGCTCCCGATAGTGATGCCCGAGGTGAACAGGGCTTTGAGCGGCCCGATCAACATCCACAACGACCACAGCGACACGATGGCGGCAAGGGATTTCGGATGGATACAGATATTCTCCGAGAACAGCCAGGAAGCGTATGACAATCTGCTCCAGGCCGTCAAGATAGCGGAACACACTGATGTGAGACTTCCCGTGATGGTGACGACGGACGGGTTCATAATCAGCCATTGCCTGGAGAAGATCGAGATGCTTGATGATAATGTTGTAAAAGACTATGTCGGGAAATTCCCCGCTTACACAAACCTTCTGGATCTAAAGAACCCCGTCACCATAGGTGCTTTGGACCTTCAGAATTATTATTTTGAGCACAAGATGCAGGCAGCCGAAGCTATGAGGAATGCAGGCAAGATCATCCTTGAGGTCGGGAAAGATTTCGGAAAAAAATTCGGCAGAGAGTACGGATATTATGAAAAATATATGCTCGATGACGCTGATATCGCTGTAGTATGCATGGGGTCCGTAGCAGGCTCGATGAAAGAAGTCGTAAATGAATACAGGGCAAAAGGGGTCAAGATCGGCCTGTTAAAACTGAGAGTATTCAGGCCGTTCCCGGAAAAAGAGATAGCGGACGCTCTTGAAAACATCAAAGCTATAGCAGTGATAGACAGGTGTGACGGCTACGCGGCAAAAGGCGGGCCTCTTTTTGAGGAGATAAAATGCGCGCTTTATGAAAGGTCAAAAAGGCCTCTTGTAGCCGATTATATATGCGGTCTCGGCGGGAGAGAAGTAACACAGTCCCATCTGAATGAGATCGTCGAAGACCTGAAGGCGATCTCATCCGTCGGCAAGATCAAGATAATCGAGGAAACCAACAAAGCCGCGCAGGGCGAGCCGGTCAAACAAGTCGTAAGTTACAAAGGAGTAAGATAAATGGCAACATTAAAGGAGCTTGCATCAAGAGAAGACCGCCTTACCGGAGGACACAGGATGTGTCCCGGCTGCGGGGCCCCGATAATAGTGCGGCAGGTCCTTATGGCGGTAAAAGAGCCGGTAGTGGTAACGTGCGCGACGGGATGTCTTGAGGTCTCGACCACAATATTTCCATATTCAGCCTGGAAGACCCCGTTCTTACACAGCGCGTTTGAGAATGCCGGAGCATCAATATCGGGTATCGAGGCGGCATACAAGTCATTGAAAAGACAGGGCAAACTCAGTGATGAGATAAGGTTTATAGCTTTCGGAGGCGACGGAGGCACGTACGATATAGGTTTTCAAGCGCTTTCAGGGGCTATGGAAAGAGGCCATGATATCCTTTACGTGTGTTATGACAATCAGGCATACATGAACACCTCGATCCAGCGCTCCGGCGCGACCCCGATAGGTGCGAACACGACGACAGAACCTGCCGGGAAGGTACAGCAGGGAAAAAGGATGTGGCGCAAAGACCTGACCGAAATAATGGTCGCACACAATATCCCGTATGCCGCCCAAAGCGTTTGTGGTAACTGGATGGACCTTACGAAAAAGGTGGAAAAAGCGATGTCCATCAGGGGGCCGAAGTTCCTGAACGTACTTCAGCCCTGCCAGCTGGGCTGGGGATATCCGATGGACAAGACCGTCGAGATGGGAAAACTGGCCGTTGACACCTGCTTCTGGCCGTTATATGAGGTGGAGAACGGCAAATATAAACTGAATTACACGCCTAAAGAAAAGAAGCAGCTCGTAGATTTTATGAAACCCCAGTCAAGGTTCAGGCACCTGTTCAAGCCGGGGAACAAGGAACTGCTTGACCGGATACAAAAAGAGCTTGACGAGAAGTGGGAGCTTCTGAATAAAAAATGCCGGTGTTTTGCTGTATAATAAAAGAGGTGGTAAAACATGAACCAAAAACAGTTGGCCGATAAGCTCGCAAAAAAGTTTGACGGTAAAAGATCAAAGATGGAAGAGATGCTTGAATCGGCGGTCGCGTTCATGACAGAGGCCCTTGTGAAAGGCGAAAAAGTCCGGCTTGTCGGGTTCGGCAACTTCACGGTAAAGAACCGCAAAGGAAGGGTCGGCAGGAACCCCCGCACAGGCGAAAAGATCGAGATCCCGATGACCAAGTGCCCTACTTTTGTGGCAGGGTTCAACCTTAAAAAGGCCGTCAGAGGAAAATAAGTGGCCGAGATCAAGATCTCAGATGCTATTAAGACGCTCCTGGAAGTGCTTCCCTCCCGCATAAAAGACAAGATATATTCATCCGTTGATTTTTCCGACATGATAGAAGTCATCCTCGACCTAGGAAAGATGCCGGAGGTCCGTTTTGAAAAAAAAGTATTTTACCTGGAGGATGAATTCGTAAAACAGGAGGACATCGACCATATTTCTTCAAAAGTGGGCATGTTCACGTCGGACAACAGGGCAGGGATAGAAAGGACTCTCCACAGGATATCCGCCATAAGGAACAGGACAGGAAAGATAATCGGCCTGACATGCAGGGTGGGCAGGGCGGCCTACGGTACGATCGACATCATAAAGGACATTATCAAATCCAATAAAAGCATCTTGTTCATGGGGCCTCCTGGTATAGGGAAGACGACAAAACTGCGCGAAGCCGCGCGCGTCCTCAGCGGAGAGCTGGGCAAGCGCGTCATAGTGGTGGACACCAGCAACGAGATCGCCGGCGACGGCGATATCCCCCACGAAGGAATCGGCAAAGCCCGGAGGATGCAGGTGCCTTCACCGGAAAAACAGCATGCTGTCATGATTGAAGCCGTGGAGAACCACATGCCGGAAGTGATAATCATCGACGAAATAGGGACCGAGGCGGAGGCGGAAGCGGCAAGGACGATCGCGGAAAGAGGTGTCGTCCTTATCGGGACCGCTCACGGCCAGACGCTTGAGAACCTTATCTCAAATCCCACTCTCAGCGATCTTGCCGGAGGCATACAGACAGTGATCCTCGGCGATGAAGAAGCAAAGAGAAGAAGGACGCAAAAAGCGGTACTTGAAAGAAAAGCCCCTCCCACCTTTGACACTGTGGTCGAGATCAGGGAGCGCGATGTGATGGCGATCTATAAAGACACTGCCTCAGCCGTTGACCAGTTCCTCCGGGGAAGGATCCCGACGCCGGAGGTCAGGGTCAGGAAAGCCGACGGGAAGATCGAGATAAAACAGAAAGCGATCGAGCCGATGCCGGAGATCAGCGACGAGGAGATAGAAAAAACGATTGAAGAAAAACAGGACAACGAGACAAAGATCTACGCTTACGGCATGAACAACAGCAGGGTGAACAGGGTGATAAACGCGGTAAACGTGCCTGCTTCCGTGGTCGACAATCTCGATGATGCCGATATCATCATAACCACAAGGGCCAAAGCTTCGGCGGACCCGAAGATAGTGAAGCTTGCCGGCAGTCATAAAATTCCGCTTCATGTCCTGAAAGGCGGCACGGCGAACCAGGTGACAAGGTTCCTGAAGAATTTTTTCAAGATATCTCCGGACCAGGATGAGATAGAAAAGACAGCCGTGTCCGAGGTGGAAGAAGCTGTCGAGGAGGTCAAGAATACGCGCAAAACCATCGACCTGTCCCCCCAGAACTCCTATATCAGGCGTCTTCAGCATCAGCTGATAGAGCGTCATAATATGAAGGCGCAGTCGGTTGGCGAGGAACCTAACAGGAAGGTAAGGATCTATCCGAAGTGATAAAAGGATCATTATCCTCTTTAATAAACCTTACGGTGTCTTGTGCCAGTTCACCGACAAACAGGGCCGTCCGACTTTAAAAAACTATCTGGACATCCCGGATATCTATCCCGCAGGCAGGCTCGACCTTGACAGCGAAGGGCTTGTCGTTCTTTCAAATAACGGAGATCTTCTCCATAACCTGACCGACCCGCTCTGCAAAAAACTCAAGACCTATATAGCGCAGGTCGAAGGCATCCCGGAAAAAGTGCAGATCGATAAAATTGCAAGAGGGATCATCATTGAAGGAAAAAAAACTCTTCCTGCCAGGGTCAGGATGATCGGCGAACCGGTATTATGGGAAAGATCAAAACCGGTAAGGTACCGGAAAACAATCCCCGCTTCCTGGCTTGAAATATCGGTCACTGAAGGGCGTAATAGGCAGGTAAGAAAGATGACGGCTGCAGTAGGCCTGCCATGCCTCCGGCTGGTCAGGATAGCAGTCGGACCCTATAAGCTCGACGATCTAAAGCCGGGCGAGTTCAAACGCGAGACCGGTAAATGAGGTGTTTCTTCCAGTTCTTATCATCTCTTTCAGAATGATCCGTCCTGAAATGCGCTCCCCTTGATTCTTTCCTGTCCAGGGCCGCCTGGCTGATCAGTCTTCCCACAAGGGCCATATTCTTCAATTCTCTTTCCTGAACGGTCATCGGATCATGATCAAGAGCTTTTTCAAGCAGAGTCAATTCTTTTACGGCTTTTTCAAGTCCCATGCCGGTCCTGATTATCCCTACGTTGTCCCACATCAGCTTTTTAATGAAATGGCGATGTTTGGAAAGATCATTTAATAAACCTCTTTTAATATTACCCGACTCTAAACGAGTCGGCTCCGGTTTATCAGAGCCGAACCGTTCAGGTTCGGGTAGAGCATTTAGATACTCTTTTGCCGACAACGCCGCTCTATGACCGAAAACGACTCCTTCCAATAGCGAATTACTTGCTAAACGGTTCGCGCCATGTACTCCCGATGACATCACTTCTCCCGCAGCCCACAAGCCTTTTATATTTGTCCTTGCTTCAAGATCTGTCCTTATCCCGCCCATGAAATAATGCGCCGCGGGAGCCACAGGGATATCATCGGCTGTGAGGTCCATGCCTGCTTCTTTACAGGTCCTGTAAATGGTCGGGAAACGTTTTTTTACTTTTTCAGGGTCTATCCCGGAAAGATTGAGATGCACGTGGTCCGAATCGGTCTTTTTCATCTCGTCGTATATGGCCCTTGAGACGATATCTCTCGGAGCAAGCTCGGCCTGTATATGATATTTATCCATGAAGCGTTCTCCGTGCTTGTTCAGAAGCAGAGCGCCTTCGCCGCGGACAGCTTCAGATATCAAGAATTGAGGGAAAGCGACCTCTTCGCCGAGGCCTTTGAACTGGACAAGAGCGGTAGGGTGGAACTGGACGAATTCCATATCGCTAAGTTCTGCTCCCGCTCTATAGGCCATTGCAATGCCGTCACCCGTGGCAAATTCGGGATTGGTGGTGTAAAGATAGATCTGGCAGACACCGCCGGTCGAAAGGATGGTCGCCGGAGCAAGAAATCTCATAAGTTCATCGGTCTTCGCGTCAAAAGCATCTATCCCGCAGCATTTTCCGTCCTTTACGAGAAGATCTTTTCCGAATACAAAGTTCATCACCCTGATATTCTTTTCTTTGATGGCCTTTGCCGCAAGGGTCTTGGCGATCTCGCTTCCGGTGTAGTCGCCGGCATGCAGTATCCTTCGCCTTCTGTGGGCGCCTTCGATATTGAGCTCGAAACCCGAAGGCGTGCGGTCAAAATCAGCGCCCATTTCGATGAGCTCTTTCACCCTTTCAACTCCGTCGTTGACAAGGACTTTTACGGCATCGCTGTCACAGAGGCCCGCTCCGGCTGAAAGGGTGTCTTCAAGGTGGAAGGTGGTGGAATCTTTTTCTTTGTCGATAGCCGCCGCGATGCCTCCCTGCGCTTTTTCCGTCGCGGTCTCTTCGGTCTTCCCCTTGGTAAGCAGTATGACCTGTCCGAATTTAGATGCCGTGAGCGCCGCTCTCAGGCCTGAAATGCCTCCGCCGACAACAAGAAAATCACAATTGAAAACTTTCATTATTAGATGTATTATATCATTATAAGAACATGTTAAAATTCATCGATTTTGAGACCGGCTCTAAAATAATAAGGTATATAAGCGAAAGTCCGGTATTTAAAGGTTCCGCTTTGATAATACTTTCGCTTATAGCATTCATTGCCACAGCTGTCATGGTAAAGAACGGCAGGAAACGCGACATTAATTTTTGGGTTTTTGCAGCAGCTGCGGCTATTATATTGTTATACGGAGCATATATTCTGATCGCACAGCCGCAATGGTGGAAACCGCCGGTGTAGAATGACTAATTTCTAATGACTAATAACTAATTAAGGAAAATCATTGTAAAATGGAAATACAGGATAGGACGTTGCGGTTTGCGGTACAAATAGTTAAGTTTATAAAACGTATTTCAAAGAACCCCTCAATAAACATTATCAATGATCAGCTTTTAAGGAGCGCCGCATCTATCGGAGCGAATATGACTGAAGCCGATTCAGCCTGTTCAAAGAAAGATTTTATCAATAAAGTCTTTATAGCAAAAAAGGAGGCTCAGGAAACCGAATATTGGCTTAAAATAATGAAAGAAGCCGAATTAATTAACAATGCTGATAACAAAAAAGAACTTGAAAACATTACAAGTGAATGCCGCGAGATTATATTGATACTTGCCGCGATTATACGTAAGTCGAAATCCTGATATAATATTCTTGTTCAATAAAATGACTAATTACTAATGACTAATGTCTAATTAATGAAAATATTATTATTAAATAATTACTCCTTCATTAGTCATTAAGCATTAGTCATTAGTAATTCTCTTTGCGGGATCGTCTAATGGTAGGACGCCAGTCTCTGAAGCTGGCTGTCTAGGTTCGAATCCTAGTCCCGCAGCCACTATAAACATTCGAACAAATATCCTTGGTATTTTACGCTATTTTTACGGGTTGAGATTGCCTTTTTACTCCAATTTGACTTGACACGATGATAGGATTTATCCATGATAAGTATTATTGCAGGGATAGTAGTAATAGTCTTCATATTCGGTGCCGTTTATCTGATCGGAATGTCGATCGTTTATACAATATTGTTGATGACAGGACGATTTAAATAAGGCCTGTTAACCTGTTATAATCAACCAAAAGGAATATAATATGGGTTTTATTTTGTCAGGTCTGATAGCGCTCGTTATGCTGGGCTATCTCGTATACGCGATGATGAACCCGGAGAAATTCTAAGGGATATTCATGAAAAGCATTGATTATTTTCAGGTGATTGTTTATTGTGCCGCACTCATATTGCTTACCCCGGTCCTGGGCCTTTTTATGGCAAAGGTCTTTCAGGGGAAAAAGACTTTCATGCACGTTTTGCTCGGCTGGCTTGAAAAACTTATATATAAAGTATGCGGGATTGACGAAGAAGAGGAGATGGACTGGAAAGATTATACAAAAGCACTTCTATGGTTCAACTTTATAGGGTTTTTGTTCGTTTTTGTCCTTCAACTGACGCAGCGCTATCTTCCTCTGAACCCCCAAAATCTGGCAAACGTAAGCTGGGACAGCGCGTTTAACACGGCCGCGAGCTTTATGACGAACACGAACTGGCAGGGTTACGCCGGCGAGTCGACGATGAGCTATCTTACACAAATGCTGGGTCTTGCTGTACAGAATTTCTTAAGTGCGGCAACTGGGTTTGCAGTATTCCTGGCGCTCACTCGGGGAATAATCTCAAAAACAGCGAAGTCGCTGGGGAATTTCTGGGTAGACATTGTCCGAACTCTTATATATGTATTATTGCCTTTATCAGTGATCCTTGCGGTCCTGCTCGCGGGTCAGGGCGTAATACAGAACTTTTCTCCATATAAGACGGCCGTTACTGTGCAGGGATCTTCGCAGACGCTGCCGATGGGCCCGGCCGCCTCGCAGATCGCGATAAAACAGCTGGGTACGAACGGCGGAGGTTTCTTTAACGCGAACAGCGCTCATCCTTATGAAAACCCGACGCCATTATCTAATTTCCTTGAGATGCTTGCTCTTCTGATGCTGCCGGCAGCTCTGGTATATACATATGGAGTGATGATCGGTAACAAAAAACACGGATGGCTTTTATTCTATGTAATGTTCGCTGTTTTTGCCATTTCTCTCGGGGTAGCTTTGTTTTCCGAATTTTCATATTCGAATACTGCTGTCACGACGATACACGAAGGACAGGAGATGAGGCTGGGAATAACAAACAGCGTGATCTGGGCAACTGCCACTACCTCAGTCTCCAACGGA
This sequence comes from Candidatus Saganbacteria bacterium, assembly GCA_026387835.1. Taxonomy (NCBI): domain Bacteria; kingdom Bacillati; species Candidatus Saganbacteria bacterium. Next base: position 102,468 of record JAPLKZ010000004.1, on the reverse strand, counting down.
TCGGTAAATGCTATGCATTCGTCTCTGACGCCCATTACCGGAGGAATCGCCCTGTTCAATCTGATGCTTGGCGAGATAATATTCGGAGGCGTTGGGTCAGGTATGTACGGAATGCTCCACATGGTCCTGCTCACGGTGTTCCTTGCAGGGCTGATGGTGGGGCGTACACCGGAATATCTCGGCAAAAAGATCGAGCGCAAAGAAGTGCAGATGGTCATACTTTCGATACTTCTTCCGTCTGCCGCGATACTCCTTGGAACGGCAGCAGCGTGTGTTCTGCCGGCTGGCCTTTCAAGTCTGCTCAGTAAAGGTCCTCATGGTTTCAGTGAGATGCTTTATGCTTTTTCCTCGGCATCCCAGAACAATGGCAGCGCTTTTGCGGGTCTCAATGCGAATACGGTCTTTTATAACGTTCTTCTTGGTATAGCTATGATCATAGGAAGGTTCGGGGTGATAATCCCCGCGATGGTGATAGCCGGCAGCCTCGCGGTAAAAAAAATAACGCCTGTCTCAAGCGGCACTTTTACTACGGATAATTTTCTGTTCGCGGCTCTTCTTGTGGGAGTTATAATAATAGTCGGGGTCTTGACATTTTTCCCCGCACTTTCTCTCGGACCCATCATCGAGCATTTATTGATGCTTAAAGGAAGGGCGTTCTAAACATCATGACAAAAAAGACTGATGGAGATCAAAATAAGATCTTTTTTGAGGCGGTAAGAGACTCTTTTCTTAAACTTAATCCGAAAGAAGAAATGCGCAATCCCGTGATGTTTCTCACGATGGTAGCGTCCGCACTTACATCGGCATATTTCTTCAAGCATCTTTTTGTGAACGGAGTTTTCTCCTCCTTCGAACTTATGATAAGCATCTGGCTCTGGTTCACTGTGCTTTTTGCAAACTTTGCCGAAGCTATGGCTGAGGGACGGGGAAAAGCCCAGGCGGAAAGCCTGCGGCGATCGAGAAAAGAAGTCTGCGCGAGACTTCTGACGAACGGCAAAGAAACATCGGTTCTTGCGAGCCAGCTTAAAAAAGGCGACGTGGTCGTTTGTGAAGCGGACGGTACTATCCCCTCCGATGGTGAAGTGATCGAGGGGATAGCAAGCGTCGATGAATCAGCGATAACCGGTGAATCAGCTCCCGTGATCAGGGAAAGCGGAGGGGACCGCAGCGCAGTAACCGGCGGTACAAAAGTGATAAGCGATAAGATAATTATCAGAATAACATCCGATCCTGGCGGGAATTTCATAGACAGGATGATCGCCCTGATAGAGGGAGCAAAACGGCAGAGGACCCCTAATGAGATCGCTTTAAGTATCGTACTGGCAGGACTTACAATAATTTTTCTCCTTGCCGTCGTCACGCTGAAGTTTTTTGCGGATTATAGCGGCAATGCTGCGGGACAGGACCTTTCTTTGCTGGTGACAGTACCGATCCTTGTATCGCTTCTTGTTTGTCTTATCCCCACGACGATAGGAGGACTTTTGAGCGCGATCGGGATAGCGGGAATGGACAGGTTGATCAGGCGCCACGTGATAGCAAAGAGCGGGCGCGCGGTGGAAGCAGCGGGTGATATAGATGTTCTTCTTCTTGATAAAACGGGCACCATAACTATGGGAAACAGGATGGCATCAGAGTTCATCCCCGCGTCCGGGACAGAGGAAAAGGCTTTGGCCGAAGTATCGCAGCTTTCTTCTCTGGCAGATGAAACTCCGGAAGGAAGATCGATCGTTGTACTCGCAAAAGACAAGTTCGGTCTCCGGGCACAGAGCTTTCATTCCAGCGAAGCTACATTTATTCCGTTCTCCGCTTCAACTCAGATGAGCGGCATCGACTTCCACGATAGGGATAAAAATGTCTACCGGTCGATCAAAAAAGGGTCGGTCGACGCAATAAAAAGATATGTCGAGTCGATAAACGGGAAGTTCCCGCCCGGACTTGAGGCAGAAGTGAGCAGGATAGGGAGCAGCGGAGGGACCCCGCTGGCAGTATCTGACGGGAACAAAGTCCTCGGGATAATTCATTTAAAAGATGTGGTCAAGGGCGGGATAAAAGAGCGCTTCAAAGAACTGAGAAAAATGGGGATACGGACAGTGATGATAACAGGCGATAACGAATTAACAGCTGCGGCCATTGCCGCAGAAGCGGGAGTCGATGATTTTATCGCGCAGGCAACCCCTGAATCAAAGATGAACAGGATACGTCAGGAGCAGGCAAGCGGCCGTCTTGTCGCTATGACCGGTGACGGAACGAACGATGCCCCGGCGCTCGCGCAGGCTGATGTAGGGGTCACTATGAACACAGGGACACAGGCAGCGAGAGAAGCGGGCAACATGGTGGACCTCGAAAGTAATCCGACAAAGCTTATCGAGATCGTTGAGATAGGCAAGCAGCTTTTAATGACAAGGGGGGCTCTGACCACTTTCAGCATCGCCAATGATGTTGCGAAATATTTCGCCATAATCCCCGCTATTTTCGGGATGCTGTATGCCGAAACAGGCGCGACGCAAGGGCCGCTCTCTGTGCTTAATATCATGCGGCTTCATTCTCCTTACAGCGCGATACTCAGCGCGGTTATATTCAATGCGATAATAATAGTCATTTTGATACCGCTTGCTCTGCGCGGGGTATCATATCACAGCGAGGACGCGCGCTCGCTTTTGCGGCGCAATATACAGATATACGGCCTCGGAGGCCTGATCGCGCCGTTCATCGGGATAAAATTGATAGATATGTTGATGGTATTTTTCAGGATAATATCTTGAAAGGCATAAGATGAAACAATTCATTGCGGCTTTAAAATTATTTTTGATCACAGCGGTGATAACGGGAATAATATATCCTTTGATCATCACTGCCGCGGCGCAGATATTCTTTAAAGATAAAGCCAACGGAAGCCTTGTTTTATTGAAAGGAAAGACGGTCGGCTCGGATCTGATAGCACAAAAATTTGATAATGACAGATATTTCTGGCCGAGGCCGTCGGCAGTAGATTATAATACGCTCTCATCCGGCGGAAGCAATCTTTCTGCGACCAGCAAACAATTAAAAGATCAGATAACCGAAAGAGAGAAAATGATCTTAAAGGCAGACCCTGCAAAACCGGCAAATGAGATCCCTTCAGATATGTTATATGCTTCCGGATCAGGCCTCGACCCGCATATAAGCGTGTCTGCGGCGGTATTCCAGACAGACAGGATATTAAAGGCAAGAAAGCTTGATCTTTCAAGAAAAGCCGACCTGATAGTGCTGATCAACAAAATGACGGAGAAACGGGACCTTGATCTGTTCGGTGAAGAAAGGATCAATGTCCTGAAGCTCAATTTAACGTTGGACAATGAGTTTGAGAAATAATATGGAAGACTTTTCAAAAAGACTGACACCGGAAGAAGCTTTAAAGATCGCGACCCCTCCGGAGGAGCAGAGAGGAAAGTTAAAGATATTCATCGGATACGCTCCGGGGGTCGGCAAGACCTATTCAATGCTCAATGAAGGCAACAGGCGACTGGTTCGCGGAGAAGATATAGTTATCGGCTATTTTGAACCCCATGACAGGCCGGACACGAAAAATCAGATCGGTAAACTTCAAATAATCCCTAAAAAAAAGATTGAATATTCGGGAAAAATCCTGGAGGAAATGGATACAGATGCCATCATCAAACGGCATCCCCGGAGTGTTCTTGTGGATGAACTTGCCCATACAAATGTTCCCGGTTCAAAAAATAAAAAACGCTATGAGGATGTCGCGGAAATACTTGATGCGGGGATAAACGTAATAACCACTCTTAATGTGCAGCATATGGAAAGCCTTGTGGATACGATCAAGCAGATAACGGGGGTCACCGTCCGGGAAACTATTCCTGACAAGATCGTCGAAAAAGCAGATGAAATAGTCGCGGTCGACATCACGATAGAAGCTCTCATCAACAGGTTGAAACGGGGAGATGTTTACAAGCTCGATAAGATAGACGAAGCTTTGTCGAACTTCTTCAGAAAAGGTAATCTGAATGCGCTGCGGGAGATCTCTCTCCGGCAGACAGCACAGGAAGTGGATGAAGAACTTGAACAGTACATGCAGGCGCACAATATCAACGAGAACTGGCAGACCACCGAAAGGATAATGGTCTGCATAGGTCCGGGGACCAATTCGAACAAGCTTATCAGGCGCGGTGCCGCAATGGCAAAAAGATACAAATGCGACTGGTTCGTCGTGGCGGTAGAACTTGAGAACGTATTTTACGGGAAGTGGAGCCAGAGCGAAAAAGAACAGACCGAGAACCACTTTGCGCTGGCGGAGCAGTTTGGGGCGAAAACGGTTACGTTGATGGGAAGGAGCATATTCGGCGAGATATTGAAGTTCGCTAAGCAGAAACATATAACGCAAATAGTCCTGGGCCATTCGGATAAAAACTATTTTGAATCTTTTATCAGAGGTTCTTTGATAAACAGACTGCTGCGAGAGACGAAGAACATAGCCGTGCACGTAATACCTTTAAAGACCGAATCAGGAGAGACGCCGCAGCCAAGTTACAGCTCTATAAAATTCAAGGTTGATTTCCGGTCGTCATTCATGGAATATTTCATGATCTTATGGGTAGTCGCTTTTGTGACCGGAGTATCATTGCTCTTAGCCCCCTATACCGGATACAGGGCGATAGGGTTCATATATCTTCTTGCAGTATTATTTATCAGCCTGTTCGTTTCATTTATTCCGATAGTGATCGCGTCCCTTATCTGTGCCCTGACATGGAACTTCTTTTTTATACCGCCGTTCGGGACACTTTCGATATCAAGACCGGAAGACCTCCTGATGCACCTGACATTTTTCTTCACTGCGATAGTTGCGGGATTTCTGACATACAGGGTAAGGACTAACGAAAAGATGCTTCTTGTCCGGTCTTCGTGGAATGACGCGATCTATAAGATCGTTTACACGATTGCGGGAGCTGCTGACAAAAGATCCTGCATAGAAGAGATACAAAAACAGATGAACACAATGCTTCCGGGAGATTTTTATATTATTGCTAAGGATGCCATGCAAGAATTTGACAAAACTATAGAAGGAAGAGCTGACGTATTCGCAGATAAAAAGGAGCTCTCCGTGGCTAAATGGTCTTTTGATAAAGGGACTCCGGCAGGATGGTCCACTGAAACTTTGATGTCCGCAAAAGCCATCTATATTCCCTTGAAAGGCCCTTCAGAGACGGTCGGTATTCTGGCATACAGGCCATATAAAGAAGAAAAACTCAATCAGGAGCAGGCCAACTTAATAGCGGCAATATCAAAACAGATCGCTGTATATCTTGAAAAAGAGCTTTTCAGGGAAAGGTCAAAACAAGTCCAGGAGCTTGAAAAGTCGGAGAAGATGCTGCAGACGATACTCGAGAGCATCTCGCACGAAATGAGGACCCCTCTAACTTCAATAGGCGGGATAGCATCCGCTTTAAACGAGGAAAAGATCAATCAGGATAAAACCGTGAGGGAAGACCTGATAAAAGAGCTTCTTGAATCTGTTGACAGATTGAATAATGTAGTCGGGAACATCCTTGATATGTCCAGGATCAACTCCGGCTCATTTACCCTTAAAAGAGAATGGAACGACATAGGAGAGATCATTGATGTGTCGGTGAAGCAGTTGAGAGAAAAACTAAAAGGTCATAAACTATCAATAGAAATAAAAGAAGGACTTCCGCTTGTAATGCTTGACTTTAACCTGTTCGAACAGGCCGTGAGCAATATATTGATAAACGCGATCAACTATACGCCTGAAGGATCCGAGATAAAAATAAGATCATTTCTTAAAGATGATGATCTCATTCTTGAAATATCCGATAATGGTCCGGGTATCAGTGAAGACCAGCTTGTGCATATTTTTGAAAAGTTCTACCGGGTGAAAGGTTCTCCCGCGGGAGGTGTAGGTTTGGGGCTTACACTAACAAAAAGTATTATAGAAGCTCACGGCGGTTTTATATTTTCAGCTAACAAAAAGGGCGGGGGCCTTGAATTTAAAATATCTCTGCCTGTGGAAAAGCAGCCGGATATGATGGCAGGTCAATATGAATAGCGGAGCTAAGATACTTGTAATCGATGATGAGAAATCGATCCGCAGGCTTCTGGATGTTAGCCTTTCAACCGACGGGTACTCTATCTATCTTGCAAAGACAGGGAAAGACGGTCTTTTACAGTTCGATTCCGTCAGACCGGATATCGTTATTTTAGACCTGGGCCTTCCGGATATGGACGGGATCGATGTTCTTGGCAAAATAAGGGAAAGATCGAAAACGCCTGTGATAATACTTACCGTCAAAGGTTCCGATTCCGATAAAGTGCAGCTTCTTGACGCCGGAGCAGATGACTATCTGACAAAGCCCTTTAGCGCTAAGGAACTTTCCGTCAGGGTGAGGGTCGCGCTCCGGCACAGCCTTAACCTTAAAAAAGAGCCGGTATTTGAAAGCGGCCCCTTAAAGATCGATCTCGGCACACGCAGTGTTTGGATAAACGGAGAACTGCTTAAGCTTACCGCAACAGAATATGACCTTTTAAAAATACTTGCGCATAATGAAGGGCGTATCGTCACTCAAAAACATCTCCTTAAAGAGGTATGGGGGAATAATGCTGTTAACCAGTCTCATTATTTAAGGATCTATTTTGGGCAGCTCAGAAAGAAGCTGGATAAATATTCTTTATCAAATATTATCATTACCGAACCAGGGGTCGGATATAGATTAAGTATTGAATAATACAGAAGGAATGCCATACTTCCTCTACATCATCGAATGCAAAAATAAAGCTCTTTATACCGGCATCACGACCGATGTCAAAAGGCGGTTTAACGAGCACAAGACGGGAAAAGGCGGACATTACACTTCGTATAACCCGGCTTTAAAGATCCGTTATCATGAAGCTTGCAAAAACCGCAGTAAAGCCTTAAAAAGAGAGGCGCAGATAAAAAGGTGGTCGAGAACGAAAAAATTAGCTTTGATAAAAAAGGATAAAAAAATCCCGAAAGCCTCTTCAAAACGGAAGTAAGCTTGGTTTTTCAATCAGCGCTTGACAACCACTACAACTAGATGTAGTATATGTAGTATGACGACTAATAAAAAACAACGGCTAACCCTTTTTATTAACCCTTCCATTGCTAAGCACGCTAGAGCTCAGGCTGTTGTTGAGGATTTAACTTTGACTAATCTTGTGGAAAAGGCATTGATCGGCTATCTTCCCAACGAAACAGTAATTAAGAAAGTTAAGACCGGAATCTAAAAGAATAATAAGAAATGAAAAAATATCCGACGGTAAAGAAAGGAAAAGAAAAAGGAAAATGAAAAAAAGCCTAGTTTTTGCAGCCGTTTTGTTTGTTCTTTTGTTTGGATCGCAGTGTCTGGCATTCAGGCCCGCAGTGATAGGCGGGATAAGGGACGGCGCGGCGCTGGGGATAATGCTCGAAAGCGGCCCCGCAAATAACGCAACGTTAAGATTAGGGGCTGAAATCAGCACGTCAAATAACCCGGGGATCATCTTTATCGGAGGGAAATTTTTCCTTAGCAATATAAACAACAGATATCCGATGTTCTTGAGCGGCGGGCTGGTGGGATATCTGGGCAATAATTCAGATGCCGGCCCTTATATTTCCCTTATTTTTGAACGGTTTCTCGATGTGACACCCTTGTTCCTTGAAGTCGGCGTAGACGCAGTCAGGTCCGGAAGACTGCAGTTGCAGGCGGGTTATTATTTCTAATATGAATATAGTATAATGAAAGGAAAATAAACATGAAAAAAAGTCTTTGCGGTTTATTTGGATTTGTTTTAGTATTCGCGTTCATGGTCATTGGGTCAATGGGAACGGTTCAAGCGGAAGTCAATGTCAACATAAATATAGGTCCGCCGCCGATAGTAGTGTCAGAACCTCCGCAAGTGGTCATGATGCCGCAGTATGGGATCTACTTTGTGCCGGGCATCAGTTATGACGTCTTCTTCTATAACGGCTACTGGTGGTCTCCGAGAGGCAATAGCTGGTACAGGGCAAGGCAGTATAATGGTCCGTGGGGCGTTGTGCAACGCAACTATGTGCCCGGGTATTTGTTCAAAGTTCCTAAGAATTACCGCGAAGTCTATAAGAAAGAACGTCCCATTAATTACGGTCAGTGGAAAAAGCAGTCCCAGAATAATGGAGATCGTAATGATCAAGGCCGTAGTAATGAAGGCCGCGGACACAAGCATTAAACATGTCTAAATCTAATGTAAAAGGAGGTGAGAAAGAATGAAGAATTTTGTTATTTATTTCGTTGCTTTAGTTTTTGTGGCAGCCGTTGCCAGCGTGACTTTAGGCAGTACTGCCATGGAAGATGAAGCGCAAGCGGTCAGGAATTACCTGAATGTAATTGACGCGAAGCTTGCCAAGGCCAAGAAAACCACAGACGCGGCAAAAGTTAATCAGTTACATGCCGAAAAAGCTGCAACTCTCGCTCGCTGGAACAAATTAAAAGCGTCGAAGGTGGTTGCGCCGACACCGGCTACCATAATAGTCAATCCCACCCCGGTTGTAATAGTAACTCCTCCTGCAAAAGCAGGCAGAGGTCTCGGTCTTTATATCAACGGCGGGCTTGATGCAGGTCTGATCGGCTTTGCAGGCAATCTTGATTACGATCTGTCAGGTTCAGTTGTTCAGGGCTTAAGCGTAAGGATAGGAGCCAATTATCTTTCAGGCACGAATCCTAACGGGAATGACAGCTTTAAAGTTGTTTCCGCGAAGCTCGGCGCCGTTTATTATATCACTCCGTTCATGCCGGCTTTGGGCGTTCCGCTCACATGGTATGTAGGAGGTGCCGGTCTCTATCCTGTGAAAGTCAGTGGTGGCAGTACAGGCAGCTGGGGTGTGGAAGCATACCTTGGTGCAAACTATAACGTCCCGGAAATGGGAATAGTCAATTTCGAGCTCGGTTACAGCGGACTTAAATACGCTGCTGACCAGCCGGCATTGAAAGGTCTCGATCTTAAGATCGGATACGGGATCAAATTCTAGTATCTGAATTTTCAGGAATAACAATGGGGCTCTCTGATGAGAGCCTCATTTATTTTAAAATCCCCTCAATTAAACGCTTTTTGTCTCGACGGTCCTTACATTATATATAATCGCCCTGCGTGTACAGCCTCATCGGCCACAGGCACCAGAAGATTGAGGAGCCGGGCTGAACAAAATATTGGCAGGGAAACAGCCCAAAAACACGCAAGTATGTCTCTTAAGGATGCGATAGATAGTCAGGAATATAAGAGGACCTGTCCCATGGTAAAAACAGAAAGTGTTGGTCCAAAGACGGTTGCGGCATATTATTCATCCGCAGTGAACAAAGTAAAAAATATGGCGGATAGTATAGTCAATTTAGTGAAGAGCAAACCGGATATCCCAAACGAAAAGAGCGGCGAAGAATCTTTCAACGTGCTGCTTGCTAAAATGAACTCAGTCCCCGGTTCGTTCTTAGTCCAGGAAATCCACAGGAATAAAAATAAGTTTCCGGTTTAATGTTGGCCGCCGGGCCATGACTTTTACTCTGCTTCAGAAGTTTCAGGAGGACCATTTAAATCAAAATTGATGCCCGTGGCGTCGGCGCTTGCGACCGTGACAGTCCTGCTATAAGGAGTAAAGGAATATCCCGTCTTTGAAGGCCTCACGATATAATAACCGTCATCAAGCCCCGTAAAACTGTAATAACCCGATGAAGATGTTGTAGTGGCGCCCGATGAAGTGCCGGACAAATTTACGGTCACCGGACTTACTCCGCTGACTGTCCCGGATAAGGAATGGGGACCTGCGGGAACGGGCGTTGCGCTGCACCCGTACAGGAATATTCCCAAAATAGCGATGAGAGCAGAATAACAAACAAGCCTGTTATTTATCTTATTTTTCTGCATCAGCATAATTATACACCCTCGCTCCTTTCAAAGAAATACGAGGCAAGGCTTACCATGAAAAAAGCCGCCAGGGTGCTGATGAACAGGTCGTAGAAGATGTGGAAATGCGACGAGCCGAGCAAAGCCCACCTGATGCCGTCGACGCCGTACGTCAGGGGATTAAGATACGAAAATACCCTTATCCAGACGGGAAGGTTGCTGATAGGCGATACGGCGCCCGATAAAAAGAAAAGAGGGAACATGACGAAGTTGATTATCAGTTCAAACCCCTGTGCGTCCTTCATATTGGAAGCAAAAGACAGCCCGAGGGAAAGAAAAACAAGGGCCATAAGGACCATGAAGACAATCATGAGGAAGAACCCCGGGACGATCCTGTACAGCGGGAGATAACTGATATTGAACCCGAGGGAGAAAGAGACGAAAAAGAGCAGAATACCCTGGATCATCCCCGTAGTAGCGCCTCCGGCTATGCGGCCGAGGGCTATCGAGATCCTGCTCACGGGAGCGACCATTATCTCCTTGAGGAAGCCGAATTCCCTGTCCCAGAGGACCGATATCCCGGCGAACATCGAACTGAAAAGCATGTTCATGCCGATAGTTCCGGGCACGAGGTAATTCATATAGCTGATGTTCTTGTCGAGTCCGGGAATGGACATCTTGCCAAACCCGAACCCGAGAAAAGCCAGGAACATGAACGGCATCGCGATTGAACCGATTATGCGTTCCTTCGCGCGGGTGAATTTTTTCATTTCCCTAAGCCAGAGTATATAGATGGCGCGCAGTTCTATCATTACCAGTATCTCTCCCTTTCTTCGATATTTCTAATCTTATTTCCCGTAAAATGAATGAACACGTCCTCCAGATCTTCTTTTCCAGTAAGCTTTTTGAGTTCGTCGGGTGTGTCGATCGCGACGATCTTGCCGTGATCGATTATCGCGATCCTGTCGCATAAATAATCGGCTTCCTCCATATAATGTGTGGTCAGTATTATCGTCACGCCTTTTTCCTTGTTGAGCTTTTTTATATATTCCCATATAAGCCTTCTGGTCTGCGAATCAAGACCGAGCGTCGGTTCGTCAAGGAAAAGGACTTTGGGCTTCTGGATAAGGCCTCTTGCTATCTCAAGCCGCCTTTTCATGCCGCCCGAATAATTGCTTACCAGAACGTCTTGTTTTTCGGTAAGCTCGACAAGGTCCAGGAGGTCTTTTATCTTGGCGTTCCTTTCTTTCGGTCCGATGCCGTACATCATTGCGTGGAATTCGAGATTTTCCTTGCCGGTGAGCTTTGAATCTAGCGCCGGTTCCTGAAAAACGATGCCGATGCTCTTTCTCACGTCGTTCTTATTCTTTATGACGTCGAATCCGGCTACTGATGCACTGCCAGAAGTAGGCTTCAATAGTGTCACAAGCATGTTTATTGTCGTGGTCTTTCCGGCACCGTTGGGCCCGAGAAGCCCGAAACACTGGCCGCAGGAGACATCGAAACTGATATGGTCAACGGCAATGGTCTTGCCGAAGGCTTTAAAAAGGTCCCTGGCAGTTATCGAATAACAATTTTTATCTTCCACAACTCAATTATAACCTATCTTTCCGCCGGGTTATCCGATCTTTTTAAAGATGCTATAATTCCCTCATGCAGGTTGTCCAGCTTATCAAAGAAGATGGCATAGAATACATAAAATCACAGTGCGATGACCCGCAGGCAGTGTTGCTCCTGGTCCACGGCCTCGGCGCTCACACGGGCAGGTGGCAATTCCTCTCCGAGTATTTTAAACAAAACAATGTCTCATCTTATGCTGTCGAACTCAAAGGTTTCGGCAGGACAAAAGGATTAAAAGGCCATATCGATTCGCTGCGGACCTATTATAAAGACATACTTTTGCTTTATAAGATGATAAAGAAGGATCATCCCGGAAAAAAGATATTCATCCTCGGCGAAAGCATGGGAGCGCTGATATCTTTCATGATAGCGATATCATATGGCGACCTGTTCGACGGCCTGATCTGCATCTCTCCGGCGTTCGCAAGCAGGATAAAATTCCCTCCTGGCCAGATGATATCGATATTGCTTTCAGTGATATTTGCCCCGAGAAAGCAGTTCATAGTGCCTTTTAATTCAAAGATGTGCACGCGGGACACGCAGTATCAAAATGTCATGGACCAGAATCCTGACGAGCACAGGTTCGCAACCCCAAGACTTCTTCTTGAAATAATATTTGCTCAGATATTGTCGGCGATGAATGCGAAAAAAATAAAGATACCCGTATTGTTCCTTTTGGCAGGTGACGATAAAGATACTCTGGTGGACCCCCCGGCCGCGAAAAAGATATTCAAAAAACTGAAGGTCGACGATAAAAAACTTATACAATATCCCGAGATGCTGCACGCGCTTTCGATAGAAAAGGGAAGAGAAAAAGTATTTGACGATATTATGCAATGGCTGAAAAAAGAGGACTGATTTGAAAAGATGCATTCTTTCCATAGACCAGGGGACGACAGGCAGCCGCGCGGTCATCTATGACAAGAACGGGACGATCGTTGCGAGCGCATACGAGGAATTTCCCCAATATTTTCCAAAACCAGGATGGGTAGAACACAAGCCGGAAGAGATCTGGAAGAGCGTGAATAATTCCATCCAAAAAGTGCTTTCAAAGATCGATCCTTCATCGATAGCAGCGATAGGTATAACCAACCAGAGAGAGACGACGATCGTATGGGATAAAAAAACAGGGAAACCGGTCTATAACGCGATAGTGTGGCAGTGTCGGAGGACGGCAAAAAGATGTGAAAAGTTGAAGGCTGAAGGTTTAAGCAGAAAGATAAAACAAAAGACGGGTCTGCCGATAGACGCATATTTTTCTGCGACGAAGGCGGAGTGGATACTTAAAAGAGATAAAAAGTTTAAATCTAAACAATTAAAGTTCGGGACTACTGATTCATGGGTCTTGTGGAAATTGACAGGCGGCAAGGTCCATGCAACGGATTATACGAATGCGTCGAGGACGATGCTGTTAAATATAAAAAAAAAAAAATGGGACAAAGATCTATTAAAGATATTCAACATTCCGGAAAGCATCCTTCCCGAAGTTAAAAATTCATCAGGAAAGTTCGGGGAGACCGTGAAGACCGGAAAACTGCCTGCCGGCATACCAATCTGCGGAATAGCCGGCGACCAGCAGGCGGCATTGTTCGGCCAAGCGTGTTTTTACCCTGGCACGGTCAAGAACACTTACGGAACGGGCGCTTTCCTGCTTCTTAACACCGGCAGGGAGAAAATAGATTCAAAACACGGTCTTATCACCACTCTAGGCTGCGGCCCGAAAGGCGAACCTGTCTATGTTCTTGAAGGTTCTGTCTTCATAGCGGGTGCAGCGATACAATGGCTCAGGGACGGCCTTAAATTGATAACAAAAGCATCTGAATCGGAAAAACTGGCGCTTTCAATAAAAGATAATGAAGGCGTTTACTTTGTCCCTGCGCTGGCAGGGCTCGGCGCTCCGTACTGGGACCCGGCAGCCAGAGGATTAATCTGCGGCCTGACCAGGGGGACAAAAAGAGCCCATCTTGTCCGCGCGGCAATTGAAGCGATGTGCTATCAGACAAAGGATGTCATCGAAGCCATGAAAAAGGATTCGGGCTTAACGATCAATGGATTGAAGGTTGACGGGGGAGCTGTGGTCAATAATTTGCTATGCCAGTTCCAGGCGGATATCCTCGGGACAGCTGTGATAAGACCGAGAATCATAGAGACCACTTCTCTTGGTGCGGCCTACCTTGCGGGACTGGCTGTCGGTTTCTGGAAAAGCACGAAAGAAATTGAAAGATACGGGAGAGCTGATAAAGTATTTAAACCTCAAAATACTGCAAAGTCAAAAGAACTTTATGAGGGGTGGAAGAAAGCGGTTGAGAGAACGCTGGAGAAATAAAACAATCTATTCTATTTAGCGCTCTTGTTGAGCTGATCAAGCCTTTGCTGCGCAAGTCTGGTGAGATGAAAGATCAGCCCCGGCATATCTTCCCTGATGTCATCGAATTCTTTCCTGGGAAGCTGAAGCAACTCCGCCCCTTCGGAAACAATCTCTACTGTCGCGGTGCATTTCATGTTTTTTACAAGAGATATTTCGCCGAATACCTCATTTTCACCGAGAGTAGCTTTCAGTACAACCCGTCCTTTTTCATTTTTGTGTACGATCTTTACCTGTCCTTTTTTGATCACGTAAAGGGCATCTCCCTGTTGTCCCTGCCTGATGATCTTCTGTCCTTTTCTGGCGCGTTTCACTTCAAACCTTGACGAAAGGTCGGCCAGGGCATCGGCTTTCAGGTTTTTTAAGAACACGATCTGGGAAAGTGTAGGCCTTGTTTCAAGAACGTTTTTGAGCCTGCTGCGCAGTTCGGGGACCTTTTTTATCATAAGCTCAAAATCATGTCTCGTGATCTCTATCAAAGACCCCGAAGAGAGACCTTTGATGGTAGCGTTCTTGGGAAGTCCGGTCAAAAGGCTTGCTTCCCCGAAATAGTCCCCGGCTTTAAGCACTGCCTGGATGCCTTTGGCCTCGACACTGGCATGGCCGTTTATAATAAAATAAAAATTATCGCCGGGATCACCCTCGCGGGCGATATTTTCCCCGTCTATAAAAAGCCGCATCCTTGAATTCCGGGCGACCTGCGAGATGAGGCGTGCGGGAAGGCTGCCGAATATCCTATTGCCCGACATAGCCTGGAATATTTCCGCGGTCTCGTCCCTTGAAGATATAAGCGGAATAGTCTCTCTTTCCCTTGCGATAGGGATGTTCACGCCGTCCGGAACTTTGCCCGTATGCACCAGGACCATCTTTCGTTTTATCTCGTCCGTAAGCCCCGCGAAATTCAAAGGGTCCGTATGGGGAACATTGCCTGCTTCATGAACAAGTCTGTCCGCCGGACATTTTTCTACAAAATCCGTGAGGTCTCTGTGTCTTTCAGTATTTATCACGCCGATCTCCTTGCATTTGGCAAGGATTTCCCGACCATAAAGGGTATCTGCGCTGTATGCGATCGATCTCTCGCGATTGGGCAGGCCGGGGATATTATCGGTGAATCTCGCAATGAACCTTGTGGTCGGTACAAAATGGAAGGCCCTTGATATATCGAGTTCAAGCGCCGGCATTCCGGGGATCTTCAGCGTCTCCCCAAAACGAGCTTCTATCCAGCTTATTAGATGAGAGATGTCGATCCCGCTGTATGCTTGTCCTTTCCTTAAAAAGCTTGCATACGTCAAGGCAGATGCTATGAGATTGACCCTGTTACCGTTCAGTACGCTTGCGAGCACGCCCGCATCATGATCGGCATGCGTGTGCGACAGGAACACGTGAGGGATGCTGGTCACCTCTATCCCGAGTTTAGCAAGCGCGGCTTGCGGGTCTGAAAGAGGATCTATAAAGATGCCTTTCCTGCCTGTTCCGGCCCACAGGATCATGCTTGTAGTCCTTCCGGAGGCATCAAATCCGCTTGTCGTGCCCACGAATGTCATCCCGAACACAGGCGGTATGAACGGCTGATTGGCAAATTCGATCTTGCCGTTACCGTTGTTCTCAAAGACCGAAGTATCGACAGTGGCGATCTCTCTCCCGTGCTCGGATACCCTGAAAACGCCCTCTCCGATGTTCCTGATCGTCACTCCGTTCAGTTTGAACTCCGATCTTTCATCCAGTTCCCTAAAATCCACCATGTCGTTTATGGTCTTCATCGTACTGTCGGGCTTCTTCGGCGCGAAATATTCTATCTCCCTTCTTATATCTGCAGGCATGATATCCAAAGGTCCGAAATTTGCCTCTCCGAGTATGGTCTTTATCCTTGATGTCTGTTCACCGGTCGCGAGTATCCTGAGATTGCGGTTCGCAAAATACGTATTAGCGTACTGAGGGAACTCCGGTTCAAGGAGAATATGCCCGTTTGAAAAAAGATTCCTCGGAGCGACTAGAGTAGTAGGTATTTTGGAAGGGTCTTTTGAAATAAAAAAGTCAGGCATGAAATGCTTTATGACTTCGGGAGGCGCACCGAATAAAATACGTCCCATCCCCTGGGTCTGTATGCATGCGAATCTTGGGCCGGATTTGCTCACGTAAAGCGGATTTGCCCTTACTCCGTTGATCATCGAGACAGCCATTTATATCCCTCTACTATATCTATCGTTAAAAATTATCTGGAATTTCACGCGATTTAGATCTCAACCGGTTGATAAATACCGCCATCATCATTAAAATGACATCTATGAATGGTATATACGATGTCCTGATAATCGGCGGGGGAGTAACAGGTACTGCGATTGCCAGAGAATTATCCCGCTATAGACTTTCAACAGCCCTCCTTGAAAAAGAAGAAGAGCTTGCTTTCGGAGTATCAAAATCGAACAGCGGGATAATCCATCCGGGAACGCAGAACCCTGCAGGCTCATTAAAAGGCAGGCTTTGCGTGCAGGGAAACAGACTTGTCAGGCAGTGGGCGAAAGAGCTGGGTGTCGATTTCAGGGAAGTCGGCGAGCTCATTCTTGCATCCTCACAGGAAGATATATTACGTCTTAATGAGATCAAGGCCGAAGCGGAAAAGCTTGGTGTCCCGTCACTTCGGATAGTTGACCGCGCGTGGTTAAAAGCAAATGAACCAAATCTTACTGGAGATGTCGTGGCGGCGCTTTTCGCTCCTACGGCAGGCATAATAAGCCCGTACAGGTTTGTTTATGATATAGCGGAGAACGCTGCTGCCAACGGGGTGACGATTTTGACCGGAGAAAAAGTCGTTTCCATAAAGAGATCCCCGTATTATGTCGGCAGCAATGACCCCAGATTTGAGATCGTCACCTCAAACGGAACCTTCCGGTCGCGGTTTGTGATCAATTGTGCGGGTCTTTACGCTGATGATGTTTCAAGACTTGTCGATATTGATACTTTTACGATCAAACCCAGGAAAGGCGAGGAGTTCATTCTCGATAAGAAAAAAGAGCATATAACCAGACACTTGCTCTTTCCTCTTCCGCAAAAGAACTCAAAAGGCATCCTTGTCATAAAGACTGCAGATGGAAATCCGATGGTAGGTCCCACCGCCGAAGAGGTAGATTCAAAAGAAGATCTTTCAACAACGGATGAAGGAATGAAAAAGGTGATAGAAAGCGTCCGGAAGATGATCCCGACCATCAGCGAAAATGACATAATCGCGTATTTTGCGGGACTCAGGCCTGTAGCCGGCGAAGATTTTATAATCCGCCATGAGGATAAAGTCCCGGGTTTCGTGAATGTCGCCGGCATACAGTCACCCGGGCTGACTTCAGCTCCTGCGATAGCGCTGATGGTCAAAGACATATTAAAAAAGAACGGACTGTCTATGAGAAGAAAACTTTTCTTTAAGAAACACAGAAAAAGGACCGTCCATATTTTTGAGATGCCTTTTAAAAAGATAAGAGATTTTATCTCTAAGGATCCTTCGTACGGCGATATAATCTGCAGATGCGAGATGGTGTCGGCAAAAGAAATAAGGGAAGCCGTGAAACGCGGGGCGCGGACGATGGACGGGATAAAGTTCCGCACGAGATGCCAGTCGGGCAGATGTCACGGAAGCTTCTGCACGACAAGGGCGATGAAGATTTTGGCCGAGGAAATGTTTATCCCGATAACCAAAATAACAAAGAGAGGAAAAGGATCGGAGATGATAAAAGGGGGCAGGAGAATTACTAATGACTAATTCTTAATGACTAATGAAGGAGTAATTATTTAATAATAATATTTTCATTAATTAGACATTAGTCATTAGTAATTAGTCATTTAAAGATAATATGGAACAACGAGAGTTAATAATCGTCGGTGGAGGCCCAGCTGGTATGGCGGCTGCCATTTCTGCGTATGAATGCGGTATTAAGGACATCCTTTTGCTTGAAAGAGACCAGTATCTTGGCGGGATACTGAACCAGTGCATACATACAGGTTTCGGACTCGAATATTTTAAGGATATTTTAACTGGCCCGGAATACGCGGACAGGTTCATAAAAAAAGTCAGGGATATTAAAGGGATCGAGATAAGCTTAAAGTCGTTCGTGGTGAAGTTGGAAATCAATTCTATGGATAACCACCCTCTCCCTCTGGGAGAGGGGAAGGGTGAGGGCGAAAAGGTGATCACTTACATAAAGCCGGGAAGGTTAGAGCAAGTGAAAGCAAAAGCGGTGATCATGGCGACCGGATGCAGGGAGAAGACAAGGGAGATGACGCATATTCCCGGCACGAGACCGTCAGGTGTTTTCTCGGCAGGACTTGCCCAAAAGCTTATTAATATTGAAGGGCTTTTGCCTGGGAGGGAAGTTGTAATCATCGGTTCCGGGGATATCGGTCTCATAATGGCGAGGAGGTTCACGCTTGAAGGAGCAAAAGTAAAAGCTGTCATCGAAATACTTAAAGAGAGCAGGGGGCTTAAAAGGAACATTTCCCAATGTATAGAAGATTTTGATATCCCGATCTATTACAGGCACAGGGTTTCGAGGATCTATGGAAAAGACAGAGTAGAAGGTGTTGATGTGGTTAATGTCGATGAAAGCCTCAAAGATATTCCGGATTCGATATTCCATATCGGATGCGACACAGTCCTGATGTCGGTAGGCCTAATACCGGAGAACGAACTTCTGGAAATGGCCGGTGCACAGATAGATAAAAACACGAATTCCCCAGTTTCCGGACAGATAAATCAAACATCTATCCCGGGAATATTTTGCTGCGGGAATTCGTATAAAGTCTATGATATAGCGGATTCTGTGACGAAAGACAGTATTTTAGCCGGGAGGACGGCGGCAGAATATATTGGAGCATCAGGGAAATTACTAATGACTAATTAAGGAATAATTATTAGATCATAATATTTTACATTAATTAGACATTAGTCATTAGTAATTAGTCATTAATTGAATTGAGGATAATATGGTAGAGAACAAGCGGATAACATGCATCGAATGTCCCAAAAGTTGCAGGCTCGAGATAGAGGCCGAGTCGGGAAAGTTCATGTTCATAAAAGGCAATGAATGCAAAAAAGGCGAGACATACGCGAAGAATGAAATAGAATGTCCGGCGAGGATACTGACATCGACGATACTGGCGGAAGGCCTTGAACTTAGGATGGTGCCGGTAAGGACAAACAAGCCGATACCAAAAGAGAAGATGTTCGATGCGATGGAAAGGATAAAACATATCAGGATAAAAACACAGGGGAAAACGGGTGATGTTATTGAAAAAAACTTTATTGGGACCGGATTTGATCTCATCCTCACAAGGGATATTGAATGAAAGAAAATATACGCATCCAGAAATATCTTTCCCAGTGCGGGGTTGCTTCGCGCAGGGCGTCCGAAAAGATGATCGAAGACGGGCTGGTGTGCGCGAACAAACGTCTTGCCATGATCGGGCAGAGCATCGATCCTGATAAAGACGAGATCACCGTAAAAGGCCGTCTTATAAAACCTGGCCAGAAAAATATATATATTGCACTTAACAAACCCCAGGGTTATATATCTTCATGTTCCAGGTCCCAGGGCGCGGCACTTGTTGACCTTGTCAAGATAAATGAGAAAGTATTTCCCGTGGGCCGTTTGGATAAAGATTCCGAGGGCCTGATACTCCTGACGAACGACGGAGAGCTCGCGAACCGCCTTACGCATCCTAGATACGAATGCGAGAAGGAATACGAAGTTAAAGTAAACGCTGAAGAGATAAAGGCTGAAGAGCTGAAGTCGCTCGAAAGGGGCGTGGTCATTGAAGAGGGGAGGACAAAACCCTGTAAACTCAAACAGACCGGCAAAAATTCTTTCAGGATAATAATCAAAGAAGGCAAAAAAAGGCAGATAAGAAGGATGTGCCAGGCGATAGGAAAGAAAGTGGTAAGACTTAAAAGAATAAGGATAAAAGAGCTGGAACTGGGGGACCTCATGACCGGCAAATGGAGACATTTGACCGAAGAGGAAATAAAAAGGCTAAGGGCCTGAATGCTATAATAATTTTATTGTATGGCGCTATCGTCTAGTGGCCTAGGACACGGCCCTCTCAAGGCCGCGACACGGGTTCGACTCCCGTTAGCGCTAATATTTTCACGTGTTTGTCCCGAACGAAATGATAAAGGAGAAAGAAAAATGATCGGAAAAGCGGTCCTGCTTTGCGTTCTGATAATTTCTTTTATATTCACGTGGAGCTCGGTATCTTATGTGATATCTAAAAAAATGGCGATCAGCCAGTCTTTGATTCCTGTCGGATTTACACTTTCACTTGCAGTTGGATTGCTTTTAGTATTTTTAGGTATATAGAAAAACAAGCCCCGGGAAACCGGGGCTCTTTTTAATACAAATGAAACTGTCAGCTTAACGCGCGATCTCCGCGGCTGCGCCGGACCTTCCGGCCTTTGCCTTGGCAAGCACTTTTTCAGGGCCGACTTTTAAAGTGTCACCGACAGTGGCCGTTTTAAGCGCGCCGGCTGCCCATGCTATGTCGATCGCTTCCTGTTCGGTCTTGCCGTTAAGCATCGACCACAAAAAGTATGCCGTGGTGGCGTCACCGCCGCCGACGCGGTCCAGTACGAATATCTCTTTTTTGGGGGCGTGGTAGAATTTGCCGTTGACCCATGCTAGAGCGCTCCATAGCTGGTGGTTGGTGTCGATCTCATGGCGAAGGTTCGTCAGCACGACCTTAAGGTTCGGAAATTGTTTCACGGTCTCCGTGATCATGACCATGTGCGGGGTCGGATCAAGAGGATCTGTTTTTTTTGCCATCCCGGATTGAAATCCTTCGATGCCAAGCGCGTCGGCCAGATCGCTTTTATTGCCTTCAAGGATCTCCACTCTTTGGACGATATCCCTGTAGATCTTTTGCGCATTAGCTTGGTTGGGATTATCGGCCCAGAGTTTTTTACGCCAGTTCAGGTCGAACGACCTGATGACATCATTTTTTCCGGCAGACTCAAGAAAATTGATTATCAATTCCGGTGTATTAACACCGACGGTCAGAAAGATACCGCCGGTATGAGCGAATGCAGCACCGGGGAAAAATACCTGATCAAAGTCAAAATCAGCAGGTCCAAGCTGTGCGGCTGCTTCGCCTGCTACATGGTAAGTGACCTCAGGGCTTTCTTCTCCGTACCCGAGAGGGCTGAAGACAGTGCCATGTACCGGACCTCTCGGCTTATAATCAAATATTTTTGCATAGTCCGTATTAACCCCCATGGCTCCGTATCCTCTTTTGATCATTCCGTACCAGGGATCACCCTTGACCAGCGCGGTCAGCATGGTAGTATTGAGCCCCGCGCTGTCAGCAAGGTTTATTGCAACGTTCGCTTCGCCGCCTGTCGGGCCTATGCACTGCAGCCTTGCTCCGGGATCCAAGTGGCTGTAAGCCTGTGTTCCGGGATTCAATCTTACACGGGTATGACCGAGTCCGACGCAGCCCCATCTGAAATTTTCCGGAAAATTCAGGCCGTATCTCGAAACAGTCGCGGTGTTCATATTCTTCTCCTCCTGCTAATATTGTGCGCATTTAATATTTGCACGACAATATATCGGAAGTATTTTTTGGAAATTTCACTCAAAATCATTGCCAAATATTTAGAATCTCATGTTCAAAGTATTAATAATGAAGTTACGCGGCATATAAGCTTTATATACATGCTTATAATCAGAAAACTCGGGGCAAGCACTCTTGCCGCAGGTTGGTTGTTCATGACAGAAATATATTCTATATCGTCATGCTCAGGAACCCGCCGTCAACGCGAATGTCGGAACCGGTCGTAAAACTGCTGAAATCACTCGCAAGAAATATTGCCGCGGTCATCAGCTCCTCAGGTTTGCCAAAACGTCCCATCGGTGTATGGCTCCAGATCGCTTTAGCCCGGGGTTTTGGTGAGCCATCATCTTCAAACAATAATTTGCGGTTCTGTTCCGCCGGGAAGAACCCCGGGGTTATCGTGTTGACTCTGACCCCTTTGGTGGCCCAGACCGTCGAAAGGAACTGCGAGAGGTTCAAAACAGCCGCTTTAGAGGAAGAGTACGCGATTACGTTTGTCAACGGAAGATGAGCTGCTACACTTGCGATGTTGATGATACTGCCCCGCCCTTGATTTGCCATCGCGGTGCCGAATACCTGGCACGGGTAAAATACCCCACCCACGAGGTTCAGATTGAATACTTCAGCCCAATCATGTAATGCAAGATTCCCAAATGGAAGATCTGCTTTTAAAACAGCCCCGGGTTTATTGCCTCCGGCCGCATTAACAAGGATATCCGGTTGGCCGAACCTTTTAACAATCATCCCTTGAGCATCCACCAAACTAAGCCTGTCTAACGCGTCCGCCTTAAAAAAAGCAGCTGCTCCTCCTTGTTCCTGTATCGATCTGACTCTTAGATCTCCGCGAGTATTGTCCCTTCCAAGTACGGCTATCCTGGCTCCCGCTTCGCCCAATCCTTGTGCTATAGCTCCTCCGAGCGCGCCTGTGCCGCCGATGACTACAGCGGTTTTTCCACTCAGATTGAATCTTGCGAGACCTTTCGGCAACATAACACTTAATGATCCCATATTCCTTTTCTCCTTTTATTTTCAGTCAAGTCTATATCGACACGATATTTTGGAAATTTCACTCATTTTTGCTATAATCAAAGAAATCGACGAATAAACTTTCAAAGGGAGAAAAACATGGAAGAAAGACTTTTTATAACAGTGATAGGCGAGAGCGTTGCTTCAAAAGAGAATTATAAGATAGCGGAAAGAGTGGGTGAACTTCTCGCAAAACACAAAGCTGTGATATTCTGCGGGGGAAGGATAGGGGTCATGGAGGCGATCTGCAAAGGAGCAAAGAAACATCCGGGCGCGACAACGGTCGGAATACTCCCCAGTGGAAAAAGATACGAGGCGAACAAATATATTGATATCCCCGTCGTTACCGGGATAGGTTACGGCCGGAACAAGCTTGTCGTAAAAAGCGGACAGGCGGTGATCGCGATCGGAGGAAGCTACGGCACACTTTGCGAGATGGCTTACGCGCTTAGCTACAAGATACCGACGTTCGGGATAAACACCTGGCATTTTATGCGGAAAGGGCACAAAAGGATACCGATAAAATACGTCAAGACCCCAGAGCAGGCCGTCGAACTCGCGGTAAAAGCGGCGAAAAAAGTCCGGGAGAAGGAAAAAATATTAGGAAAGAAATTCTGGAAAAAGCTTCTTAAAAAAGAACACATCACATATTAGTGAATAAATCCTACATTAAAAAGATCTCTCAAGACGAGAACTTGCCCGTAAAACAGATCGAGCAGGGATTGAAGAACGGGACGATCGTCATATTGAAAAGCCCGCTCCACAAAAACTGCAAACCGGCCGGTGTGGGAAAAGGTCTTCTTACAAAAGTTAACGCGAACATCGGCACTTCACAGGATTACCCTTCTCTCGCCAGCGAACTAAAGAAGCTCGAAGTCTGCATAAAATACAAAGCGGACGCGGTGATGGACCTGAGCACAGGAGGAAATATCGACAGGATCAGGAAGAAAATACTTGAAAATTGTCCGGTCCCTCTGGGAACGGTCCCCGTATATCAAGCTGTAATAGAAGCCGGCGGGATCGAAAAACTCACTGCGGAGACAATGCTAGACGTCATCGAAAGACAAGCGGCTGACGGGGTCGACTTTATGACTATCCACAGCGGGGTCACAAAAAGGTCCGTTGCGGAGATAAAAAAGAAAAAAAGACTGATGGGGATAGTGAGCAGGGGAGGCGCGCTCCTTTACGCGTGGATGGAAAAGCACAAAAAAGAAAATCCTCTCTTTGAACAGTATGACAGGGTCCTTGATATCTGCAGGAGATACGGTGTCGTGATAAGCCTCGGCGACGGGCTCAGGCCGGGTTCGATCTTTGATGCGGGCGACGCCGGGCAGATAGAGGAGCTGAAAATATTAGGGAAACTGGCGGAAAGAGCAAGAAAGGCGGGAGTCCAAGTTATTATCGAAGGTCCGGGTCATGTCCCTATAAACCAAATCATCGACCAGATGAAGCTGGAAAAAAAGATCTGCGCCGGCGCTCCTTTCTATGTCCTTGGTCCGCTTCCGACAGATATCGCGGCTGGGTATGACCACGTGGCGTGCGCTATAGGAGGCGCTCTTGCTGCTTCGGCCGGGGCCGATTTTCTTTGCTATGTCACTCCTGCAGAACATCTGGGGCTCCCGACTGCGGACGATGTGAGAGAAGGGATAATAGTCTCAAGGATCGCCGCCCATATCGGCGACATATCCAAAGGCATAAAAAGCGCGTTAAAAAGGGACTACGAGATGTCAAAGGCAAGAAAAGCCCTTGACTGGCAGAAACAGCTTTCACTCGCGCTTGACAGCGAAAAAGCGCGTTCCTACCACAAAAGGCTTTCCTCAAAAAGAAAAGACGTGTGCACGATGTGCGGCGACTACTGCGCTATGAAGGTCAGCCGATAATTACCGGTGCCGCTTCTATAGTGCTATAATTTCCTATAATGATCAAAGAAAAACGGCTTATAAATACTTTCCTTAAACTTGTAAAAATAGAAAGCCCTTCCAAAAGAGAAAAAAATGCGGGGCTGTTCATTAAAAAATATCTGGCGAAGCTGGGGATCAAGAGCTGGTTCGACGATGCGGGCGATGTTTTCGGAGGGAACTGTGGTAATCTGTATGCCGCTGTAAAAGGGACGGTAAAAGAAGCGCCCGGTATACTGCTGAACGCGCACATCGATACGGTCGTCCACGACGGCAGGATACATCCCGTCATCAGAAAAGGTGTGATATCCAGCGACGGCACCACTATACTCGGGGCAGACTGCAAAGCCGGAGTGGCCGCCATACTTGAGGCTTTAAAGGTCTTAAAAGAAAAAAATATACTTCACGGGGATATAAAATTATGTTTTACAGTGGCGGAGGAGATCGGGATAACAGGAGCAAAGAACGCCGACTTCAGGCACCTGAGAGCCGACTTCGGATATGTCCTGGACGGCGGGGCCGTGGAAACTATCCTGTGCGCGGCTCCTTCACAGCTTAACTTTGAGGCGAATATCCATGGAAGGGCCGCTCATGCGGGTGTCCATCCGGAGCGCGGGATAAACGCCATAAAAGTGGCAAGCGAAGCGATATCAAAGATGAAAATAGGGCGTATCGACAGGATCACGACCGCAAATGTGGGGATCATCGAGGGCGGGACCGCGACCAATATAATCCCGGACAGGGTATTTATCAAAGGAGAAGTCAGGAGCCACAGCAAAAGAAAACTGAAACAACAGATAAACAATATGACCAAGATCCTCTCAAAGACCTGCAGGAAGCATAAGGCTTTTTTGAGGATGAAGGTCGAGCCCGTCTATAATTCTTTCAGCATAAAAGAATCGTCACCCGCCGTAAAATATTTCAGGGAGGCGGGGAGAAGGTCATCGATAAAAATAAAGACCGGAATGACAGGCGGCGGAAGTGATGCTAATATCTTCAACGAAATGGGGATCCCCTCGGTGATCATCGGGGTCGGAGCTCACAACCTGCACACCGCCAAAGAATGTATCGCCGTCGGAGACCTCGTTACGGGGACCGAGCTTTTAATAGGGGCGATCCAAGAAGCGGCAGATGGAAGACAATAAAAAGATCATCGACGAGTTTCTCCTATACATAAAAGTCGAAAAAGGCTATTCTCCGAATACGGTCTCGTCATACAGGAACGACCTGTCAAAAATTTTAAAGTATCCCCTGACGCAAAAAGGGATCAGCAGTTTTATCGGCGATCTGAGCAGGGAAGGCATGTCCCCTTCATCGATATCAAGGAACCTCGCGGCCATAAAATCACTGTGCAAATTCCTGATCGGCGAGGGCCGGATGCAGAGCGATCCGACGGAAGACATCTCTTTTCCCAAGCTCGGGCTTAAACTGCCGAGATCGCTTTCCATGGCCGAGGCGGAGGCGCTTGTCGAGTCGCCGGATAAAAAAGACAAGCTGAGCTCGCGCGACCGCGCCATACTCGAGACCCTTTACGGGTGCGGGCTGAGGATAAGCGAGCTGACGGGGCTGGACGTCAATAATGTGAATTTTGAATCCGGTTTTATTAACTGCATCGGCAAGGGCTCAAAAGAACGGATAGTGCCTGTCGGGGAAGAGGCAAAAAAAGCGTTGTCTTTTTATGTAAGGGTAATGCGCCTCAGGTTCCTGAAGAAAAAGACATCGAACGCCCTTTTCCTGGACAGGAGCGGAAAAAGGCTCACAAGACAGGGGGCCTGGCTCATCGTAAAAAAATACGTCAAAAAGTCCGGTGTCAAAAGCTCGGCATCCCCTCACACGCTGCGCCACAGCTTCGCGACGCATCTTCTCGAAAAAGGAGCGGACCTCCGCTCTGTCCAGGAGATGCTCGGTCATGCTAATATAAGTACGACGCAGATCTACACGAATGTGAGCAGGGAAAGACTGAGAAAAGTTTATAAAAGCGCGCATCCGAGGGCATAGATAATGATCGGTATAATATTTTTTGTTCTATCATTGGTCATCCTTTTGTACACGATAATCTTTCACGAGCTTGCTCACGGAGTTGCGGCGGGGTATTTCGGGGACAGTACGCCGAGAATGATGGGGCGGTTATCGCTGGATCCAAGGGTCCATATCGATCCTATGGGGACGGTAATTTTTCCTCTGCTCCTGATATTTTCAGGGTCCCCGGTCGTGTTCGGATGGGCAAAACCGGTGCCGATCAATCCTAATTACTTCAGGGACCCTGACAAGGACATGGCGATCGTCGGGCTCGCGGGACCTCTTGCCAATTTCACTCTGGCATTTATCATGGCGCTTTTTCTCAGGTTCGTTCCTTTTCCGGCCGGCGAATTAACGGGTATGCTGCAGGAACTGATCGTATTTGCAGTGAGGATAAACCTGCTTTTAGGCGTGTTCAACCTGATACCGATACCTCCTCTGGACGGGTCCCGTCTTTTAAGGGCGGTGCTTCCTTATGAGGGAGTAAGGATAATGGACGGTATGGAGCGGTACGGCTTCTTTATTCTCATCCTTCTTTTGATGTTCCCGGGGACGTCTATCTTCATCTCCGGCATAGTGAACATGATATTTAACTTTTTTGTCGGGATATGATCCCATGGATCATGACCGGTCCGTTTTATATCTTGAGTCGTTCTGGAAGTTCGGCATCAAACTCGGCCTTCACAGGATAGAAAAACTTCTCCGAGAGCTCGGCGATCCGCAAAAAAAGATCAAAACGGTCCATGTCGCAGGCACCAACGGCAAAGGTTCTGTCTGCGCGATGGTCTCATTGGTATTACGAGAAGCGGGATACAGGACAGGGCTTTTCACTTCCCCGCATCTGTTCACATACATGGAAAGGTTCAAGATAAACGGAAAAGATATTCCGGAAAATAAATTTAACGGATATGTCGGAAAAGTGCGGGCGGTAATAAATAAATATGAGAAAGGAGAGGAGCTTCCAACAGAGTTCGAAATACTTACAGCGATAGCTTTTCTCTATTTTGCTGATGAAAATGTGACTATCGCCGTGATCGAAACAGGCCTTGGAGGAAGGCTGGATTCCACGAATGTCATAACACCTCTGGTATCAGTTATCACTAATGTTGACCTGGACCACACGGAAGTATTGGGCAAAACGATCGAATTAATCGCGAAAGAAAAAGCCGGGATAATCAAGGATAATATTCCCGTAGTGACAGCCGCGCAAGGCAAAGCGCTGAGCGTCATCAAAAAAACAGCCGCTAAAAAAAAGGGCCGGCTGGTGATCGTAAGCGGTCCGGACCTGAACTTAAGCGCAAGTATCCCTTTATACGGGCAGCATCAAAAGATCAATGCGGCAACAGCTGTCGCGGCAGTCGCCGAACTGCGAAAGTCCGGTTATAAAATATCAGACAGTGATATAAGAATAGGGATCGCAAAGACAAAATGGCCGGCGAGGTTCCAGATATTAAGAAGGGATCCCGTCGTGATAGTCGACGGCGCGCATAATCCTGCCGGTATAAAAGCCCTTATTGATTCTGCCAGCGCTTTCAAAAATAGATCAGGCAGGGATATTTTTGTCGCCGGGATATTGAGACGCAAAGACCACAAGAAAATGTTATCAATGCTTTGCAGCGCAGCTGATACTCTGATACTGACAAGACCCATGGCGAAGGGCGCATGCACATTAGCAGAGATGGGGGCCGACGTGAAAGGCAAAGGCTGTGAAATATTAAAATTGTCAACGGTCGGCAGGGCGGTAACAGCCGCAATAAAAATAGCCGGAAAAGATGATACGGTGATAATTTGCGGCTCTCTTTTTACCGCGGCAGAGGCCCTGGCGCTATTTCCCCGTCATTTGACGCATTGTTCTTTGATGGTGTAAAATATATTGGTACTGAAATGCCAGATATCTATCAAAACAACGATCCGGAAAAGACCCGCGACAACGATGAGATAGGCGTTGCAAGGGGCATTAGGAAGAAAAAGAACAATCTTTCGATGAAGGGCGTAGGGATAGTGCTTCTGATAGTCTGTCTCGTGGTGGGAAGCTTCTGGGTCAGTTTTCTTATAGGAAAAAGGATCTTGTCGCCGATCAGGCAGCTCCCGAAAGAAGCGCCGAAGATCGAGACATACAAGATGGATAAGGACCTGCCNNNCGGAAAAAGAAGAACCGAAATCGTGGGCGCTGCCTCCCGAGGAAAAACCGGCGGAAAAGGTATTGATAAAAAAGAACCCGTTCTTTCCGGAAAAGAAGGCCGTAAAAGCGACTAAAAAAGCAAAAGAGGCGCTTAAAAAAGAACTGCCGGACAGCCTTTTTAAAGTCCAGGCAGCCGTGGCGCCCTCAAAGGAAAAAGCCGTGAAGATCATAAAAGACCTCAATGCGAAAGGTTTTGAAGAGATATTCGCCCACGATATCGGGGGCGGGAAATTCTCGATACAGGCGGGAGCTTTCAAATCAAAAGAGAACGCTGAAAAACTCGTGAAAGACCTAAAGGCGAAAGGTTTCGACGGAAAAATATCTGACGGAGAATAAGAAAGGAGAAAGAAAGTGGGGATATACGATTACGTGTTCGGACATTTTTCAAGGGACCTGGGGATAGACCTCGGGACGGCGACGACGCTTGTGTTCGCGAAAGGCGAGGGCATAATACTCTGCGAGCCGTCCGTGGTAGCAATAAATAAGGATACAGGGAAAGTCCTTGCGATCGGCAACGAAGCAAAAGGTATGCTCGGCAGGACGCCGGCAAATATCATCGCGGTAAGACCTTTAAGGGACGGGGTCATCGCGGATTTCGAGGTCACAGAGATGATGATGAGGCATTTTATAACAAAAAGCCATAACAGGACAGCTTTTGTAAGGCCGAGGATAGTCATAGGTGTGCCTTCGGGGATAACAGGGGTGGAAAAGCGGGCAGTGATCGACGCGGCGATGCACGCGGGCGCAAGAGAAGCGTACCTTATAGAAGAGCCGATGGCTGCGGCTATAGGCGCCTCGCTTCCCGTGTCGGAACCGGTAGGTTCGATGATCGTTGATATCGGGGGCGGCACGACTGAAGTCGCGGTCCTGGCTCTCGGAGGTATCGTGGTCTCAAAATCGATCCGCGTGGCGGGAGACGAAATGGACGAAGCCATAGTAGCTCACTGCAGGAAAAATTATAACCTTCTGATCGGGGAAAGGACCGCGGAGCAGATAAAGATCGACATCGGATCGGCTTATCCTCTGGGCGAGGAGAGGACCGTCGAGGTCAGAGGCAGGGACCTTGTGTCCGGCCTGCCAAAAACGATAACGCTCACATCGGCCGAGATCAGGGATGCGCTTGCCGAACCTGTAGCAACGGTAGTTGACGCTGTTCGGATGACACTTGAAAAGACACCGCCGGAACTTGCCGCGGATATTATGGACAGGGGCATAGTAATGGCGGGAGGCGGGTCGCTACTTCGCGGTTTAGATAAACACCTGAGCCAGGAGACCGATATGTCAGTGTACGTTGTCGATGATCCGCTTTCCTGTGTCGCTTATGGCACGGGAAAAGTACTTGAAGAGATAGATACTCTCAAGAAGATGCTCATCACCAACAAGAAATCCTGGCAGTAGTCCGGGCGGCCATTATCTATGCGAAACGGCTCAAGGAACAATTTTCTTAAAGCATCGGTGTTGGTCATCGCACTGATAGTCATAGTCAATATACCAATTTTAAGAGAGATCCCGCCGGTAAGGTTCACAAAGAGCTTCATTTCTTTTATTACCTATCCGTTCCAGTTTGCCGCGTACAAGATCGTTTCCGGGGCTAAATATTCCCTCGGATCGGTGGCCGCATTGCGCGGCGCCCAGAAAGAGAATGAAAGACTGAGAGAAAGGCTCTCTCAGGAAAAGGCGGTCAACAGCCTGCTGGAATCCGTGATCGGCGAGAACAGGCAGATGCGCGGACTTTTGAATTTCAAAAGAAAAGACCCCTTTGTGATGAGCCTGCTCGCTGCCGAGGTGGTCTCAAGAAGCGCCAGCAGCTGGTTTGAGGTCGTGACCGCGGACAAAGGGACGGCTGACGGCGTGCATGCGGAAAAGGCGGTAATAAATGAAAGCGGCCTGGTCGGCCGCGTCATCGAAGCGGACAAGTATTCTTCCAGGATAATGCTGATCACCGATCCCGGATGCGGCATCTCGGTCGCGATAAAAAGGACCGGAAATATTGGCTCCGCTTCAGGGCTCGGGGAAGGAAAGATGAGGATCAGGTACATCGATTCAGCGGCGGATGTAAGAGTGAACGACGAGGTGGTCACATCCGGCAATTCGTCCGTATTCCCTAAAGGGCTGATAGTCGGGCGCGTCTCAAGCACAGGCAAAAAGGATTATGATCTTTTTCAACAGGTGATGATCGACACGGCTGTCGATTTTTCAAACTTAGAAAAGATCTTTATCCTAAGATAAAGCGATGCGAATAATCAGACTTTTCCTTTTCATCCTTGTCATCTTTGTCCTGCAGACCGTTGTATTGACCCATATCAGGCTATTCGGCGCCTATTTTTGCCCGCTTCTGGCGCTGGT
The DNA here is from genome assembly GCA_026387835.1 of Candidatus Saganbacteria bacterium. Classification (NCBI taxonomy): domain Bacteria; kingdom Bacillati; species Candidatus Saganbacteria bacterium. The sequence continues at coordinate 71,540 of JAPLKZ010000004.1, read as the reverse complement.
CATCATCTGGGGTCTTATGAAGGGAACGGTCGAAGGTTTTTTTGCAGGGCTTCTTTCAGGTTTTCTTATGGATATTTCCGCGGCGAATATCCTGTTCTTTACGGTCACATATCCGCTGGCCGGTTACCTGTGCGGTCTCGCAAGGGAAAGCGTGTTCAGGGATGAAGATACCGTGATATTTGCGGTCGTCTTTTTGGGCAGCCTGATCACTTTTCTTGCGGAAGCACTTCTGCTCTCTCAATTTTTTGGCAGGAACAATCCGGGGTTTTGGACAACGGCGGTCATTTCAGCATTGCTTAACACGGCATTCGTACCTCTGATGAAGATGTCACTCGCAAAAATAGGTAAAAATGAATGAAATAAAGGAAATGAAAAGCCAGGCGCTTATGATCGGTGCGGTGCTCGGCCTGGCGCTGGCCGCAATAGTAGTGCGGCTGTGGCAGGTACAGGTGATAGACAGCGCGTCTTACAGGCGGCTTGCACAAATAAACGCAGCCCGCACGATGCCCGTCATCGCCCCGCGCGGCGTGATCTATGACAGGTACGGAAAGCTTCTTGTCGGCAATAAACCGGTCTTTTCGGTATATGTGCTTCAGAGCGAGACAAAGAACAGGCAGTATCTGATAAAAAAACTGGCGGCGCTTCTTTCAATGCAGGCCGAAGAGATAGAGAAAAGATTGAACGAAAAAAAGGCGCGGCCTTTTGACCCCGTCATAATAAAGGAGAACACGCCTATCGATGCCGTGACAAGGATAGAAGAAGAACGGTCGGGCCTTGAAGGGGTAGTGGTTAGCGTGCGGCCCGTCAGGGTCTATCCGAACAAGAGTATCGCGGCGCACGTGCTGGGTTATATAGGCGAGGTGACCGCTCTTGATATAGAAAAGGACTCCGGAAAGCTGCTCGGCTCCGGCGACCTTATCGGGAAAGCGGGAATAGAAAAGATATACGACGCGTACCTGAGGGGCTCAAACGGCGGCGAAAGGGCGAGCATAAATATATTCGGGTCATCGGGGCAGATGAAAGACGCGCAGGAGTCCGTACCGGGAAAGAACCTGAAACTGACAATAGATCTCGATCTTCAGAAAACCGCTGAAAAAGCACTCGGTTCAAGTAACGGCGCCGTGGTGGTCCTTGATCCTTCAAACGGCGATGTTCTTGCTCTCGTTTCGCATCCGAGCTATGATCCTAATATCTTTTCCGGTCCCATATCCCCCTCGACCTGGAAACAGCTGTCCGGAGGGAACCATCCGTTCTTGAACAGGGCCCTGAGCGTTTATCCGCCTGGATCTATCTTTAAGGCGATAACTATCTCTGCGGTCCTTGAAAGAGCGCTGGCAAAACCGGGAGAGACATTCTTCTGTCCGGGATATTTCAAGCTCGGCCAGCGCACGGCAAAGTGCTGGAAGACAAAGGGGCACGGGACCCTGACGCTTATGGAAGGCTTAGTGCAGTCATGCGACATCGTATTTTACAATATGGGACTCCGGGCCGGGCCGGACCGGCTCGCCGATCTCGCAAAAGGGTTCGGTCTCGGGGAACGCACGGGGATAGATCTGCCGTCGGAAGCAAAAGGAGTGGTCCCTGACTCGGCTTGGAAAAAGAGGGTCTATAAGGAACCATGGTATCCCGGAGATTCGATAAACTACGGCATCGGCCAGGGATTTTTATGGGTGACGCCTTTGCAGATGGTGAATGTATACGCGTCTATAGCCAACGGCATCGCACGATTTGAACCGCATCTGGTGACCGACATCAGAGACAGGGAAGGTGAAGAAATATATTTATATAAACCAAAACGGATCGGGGATGTGCCTGTCTCGCAAAAAAACCTTGTCCTTGTAAGGTCAGCTCTGCATGATGTCGTGTCAAGAGGCACCGGAAGGGCGGCAAGGATAATCACTTTTGAAGCTGCAGGGAAGACCGGGACAGCCGAGAACCCGAGAAAACCTCCGCACGCCTGGTTCGTCTGCTACGCGCCTTATAACGAACCGCAAATAGCGATAGCAGCGTTCGTCGAGCACGGGATGCACGGCGATCAGGTGACCGCCAGGATAGCGCACGACATATTGAAATGGTATCTGGATAACAGGGTCAGCAGGACCGGGCCGGATACTCGATTTCCATGATAAAATTACAGGATATGGGAGTAACTCAGCGAAAGACATTCACATACGCGATATTTAAAATGCCCGCGGGGTATATGGCCGCTATCAGGACATATAAAGGATTGTATTCCATAATACTCCCCAAAAAAACGCCGTCCGAGCTGATAGAAACGGTCAAAAAGACATTCAAAAAAATAAGGAAATATTCCGCTTCGTTTGGCGGGCTCAAAAAAAAATTAAAAAGGTATTTCGCAAAGAAAAGAGTCAGGTTCAATTATCGTCTTGATCTTGAAGGTTTCTCGGATTTTGACAAAAAAGTGTTCGCGGTAACGGCGACTATCCCGAGGGGACAAACGCGCTCGTACAGCTGGGTAGCGCGCCTTATCGGCGATACAAATTTCTCAAGGGCCGTGGGCCAGGCGCTTTCAAGGAACAGGCTTCCGGTAGTAATACCCTGTCACAGGGTCGTGGGCAAGAAGGACTTCGGCGGGTTTTCATACGGAATGGACAACAAGAGATTACTGTTGAATGCGGAAGGACGCCTGTGGTAAAAAAATACCTGATACTATTACTGCTGATAATTTTTTCACAGCATGCGCCGGCTTTTATAATGCAAAAAGTCATCTGGAAAGGCCCCGCGGATAAAAAAGAGATCGCATTGACCTTTGATGACGGGCCCAAGCCGGAATATTCCCAGAAAGTGCTGGACATCCTGACAAGATACACGGTCAAAGCCACTTTCTTTGTCGTCGGCAAAGAAGCAAAGGATTTTCCCGACATAATAATGAGGATGAACGACGAAGGCCACGAGATAGGAAATCACACATACACTCATAGGAATATTTCCGTCATGCCCGAAGAAGCCCTGAAGAAAGAACTGACAAAGACGAATACCGTGATATTTGACATAACCGGTAAATATCCCGGACTTTTCAGGCCTCCGGGAGGTGATTTTGTTTTCAGGACGAGATCTGTCGCGTCGAAATGCGGCTTGCGGCAGGTAAACTGGTCCGTCAACGCCGGCGACTTCGTGAAGATGACCCGCGATTTTGATCTCGACGAGGATTACGAAAAGACCGGAAGAAAACTCGCTGACAGCGTGATAGCGAAAGCGGGTAACGGGGATATCATCCTTTTCCATAACGGCAGCGAGGAGACGATCAGGGCGCTCCCGTTGATAATCGAAAGCCTGAGGGCAAAAGGTTACGAGTTCGTGACCGTATCAAAAATGATGTCAAAAGGAAAAAGTTAAATGCTTGCAAAAAGAATAATCCCCTGCCTTGATGTAAAAGAGGGGCGCGTGGTGAAAGGCATCAATTTTGTGAACCTTGCCGATGCAGGGGACCCCGTCTCGCTCGCTAAAGTTTACGACAAAGAAGGCGCGGACGAACTGTGTTTCCTTGACATCACGGCATCTCATGAAAAAAGAGGCGTGATGATCGATGTTGTAAGGAGGGTGGCCGAAGAAGTGTTCATCCCGTTCACGGTGGGCGGCGGGATAAGCGATCTGGACGCTATAAGAGAGATACTGTCTTCAGGTGCCGACAAAGTATCGATAAATACTGCGGCAGTGAACGATCCCGGATTGATCACCGCTTCGGCAGCGAGGTTCGGCTCGCAGTGTATCGTGATCGCTATCGACGCGAAACATGTCACTAGCAGCAGACCGAAAGACATAAAGAAATGGGAAGTGTACACGCACGGCGGAAGGACGCCGACCGGTATAGATGCCGTAGAATGGGCAAAAAAGGCGGAAAAGTTTGGGGCTGGCGAGATACTTCTGACCAGCATGGACAGGGATGGGACAAAGATCGGATATGATATAGAACTGACAAGGGCAGTATCTGAAAGCGTGAACATCCCGGTGATAGCATCCGGCGGGGCGGGAACGCTTGAGCACATCAATGATATTTTGACCGATGGCAGGGCTGATGCCGCTCTGCTCGCTTCTCTGCTGCATTACGGGCAGTTGAGGATCAAGGATATAAAGCAGTATCTGTCAAAAAATGGAGTGGCGGTCAGATGACAGAATTCTTCTTTGATATAAAAGCATATCTGAACGACAAAAAACAGGTGATCGACAAAAGCCTTGAACATCTGCTTCCGGATGATGATTCTGTCCTGTCACAGGCCATGAGGTACAGCGTTCTCTCTTCGGGAAAGCGTTTCAGGCCGATACTGGTGCTTGCCAGCGCCTCGGCTGTCGGAGGAAAAGAAGAGGACGTCATGACGACCGCGTGCGCCATCGAGATGATACATGCTTTTTCCCTTGTCCACGACGATCTCCCTTCGATGGATGATGACGATCTTAGAAGAGGTCTTCCTTCCTGCCATAAGAAATTCGGCGAGGCGACGGCGATCCTGGCCGGGGACGCGCTTTTGATCAGGGCGTTCGAAGTGCTTGCTAAGCTTCCGTACAGCGTCAATATTGCCGTAAAGAAATTTTCCGGTATTATCGGCGTTATTTCAAAAGCTGCGGGATGCGCCGGCATGACGGGAGGGCAATCACTGGACCTTATCAGCGAAGGTGCCGTGCCCGGCAAAGAATGGCTGCTTGAGATCCACAGAAAAAAGACCGCGGAACTCCTGATGGCAAGCTGTTATGCGGGAGCAAAAGTGGCCGGTGCAAAAAAATGGCAGATAGAATGCCTGAAAAAATATGCCTATCACACCGGAATGGCATTCCAGATAAAAGATGATATACTTGATGTGAGCGGAGACCCTCAGGAGACCGGAAAACCTTCAATGTCCGACAAAAAGAAGGAGAAGATCACGTTCCCTTCGGTCTTCGGACTTGAGGCCTCCATGGAAATGCTCCTGAAAGAAAAAGAATCAGCGCTAAAGGCACTGAAAAAGTTCGATAAGTCGGCCGACCCGTTGAGGGAAATGGCAAAATTTGCAGCGGAAAGGAACAATTAAATCATCATGAAGGTGCTTTTTGAGATACTGAAGAACTATCCTCTGATGTCCTCGCTTCTGGCCATGTTCCTTGGCCAGGCGTTCAAGATCGTCTACTACTATATGATCGACAAAAAACTTGAATGGCGCCATTTTTTAGAATCCGGAGGGATGCCTTCAGCGCACTCCGCCATGGCAACTTCTCTCGCCGTCTCGGTCGGCATCTGGAACGGCTGGTGCTCGTCGCAGTTCGCGATCTCAGTGGCTTTTTCCTGCATAGTGATGTATGACGCCGTGGGAGTGAGGCGCGCGACCGGTGCCCAGTCGATAGTACTTAACAGGATACTCGAGGACCTTTACAAGTCAGGCAGGATAAGCAGTGAAAAACTTCATGAGTTCATGGGCCATACGCCTCTCGAGGTCCTTGCCGGCCTGATATTCGGTCTGATAATATCTTTGCTTATGTATTTTGGAGTATACTCCTTTGTTGCTTGACAGACTTGATCTTCCGTCCGACCTAAAAAAACTGTCCGGTCCCGAGCTGGATGAGCTTGCGAAAGACATCAGGACGGTGATAATTGATACAGTTTCAAGGAACGGCGGCCACCTGTCTTCCAACCTGGGCTCCGTCGAGCTTTCGATCGCGCTGCACACGATCTTTGATTCCCCCTCCGATAAGATCATCTGGGACGTAGGCCATCAGTCATATGCGCACAAGATATTGACCGGAAGGCTAAAGCAGTTCGGTACCCTGAGGCTGTATGACGGGATAAGCGGATACCCCTCTTCGGAGGAAAGCGAGCATGACCAGTTCACGACCGGGCACGCCAGCACTGCCATTTCGTCCGCCATAGGGCTTGCCAAGGCGAGAGATCTTTTAGGAAAAGATTATAAAGTAGTCGCGGCCATAGGGGACGGATCGCTGTCGGGAGGACTTTCTCTTGAAGCGATCAATAACGCGATGAACCTGAAGAGCAACCTCGTCATCATCCTTAATGACAACGAGATGTCCATATCAAAGAATGTCGGGGCCCTTGCCGAATATTTCACAAAAGTGCGGATGAACCCGATCTACACCAAGACCAAGGCGCGCGTAGAAAAATTGGTAAAAAAGATCCCTAAGATCGGGATGCCTATGTTCAAGATCGCCGAAAAATTGAAGAACAGGATGAAAAACTTTATCATAAACTTCCAGACCGAGGTGATCGTCGAAGAGTTCGGCATACAATACCTCGGGCCTATTGACGGGCACAATATAACCCTGCTGATGAGCGCCCTTTCATTTGCAAAAGAGGTGCAGAGACCCATACTTCTTCATATCCTTACAAAGAAAGGGAAAGGATACCCTCCCGCGGAAAAGAACCCGACTAAGTTTCACGGTGTTGCAGCGTTCGATGTAAAGACCGGTGAGCCTCTGGTAAAAAGCCTGCCGGCGACATATACAGAGATATTCGGGAAGACTGTCCTGCGCCTGGGTTTAAAGGATCCAAATATCGTGGCAGTGACAGCCGCGATGGTCGAGGGTACCGGACTTGACGAGTTCGCGAAAGCTTATCCTGACAGATTTTACGATGTCGGCATAGCGGAGGAGCACTCGGTGATCTTTGCGGCCGGCCTGGCAAAAGGCGGGATGGTCCCGGTGTGCGCGATCTACTCGACTTTTCTGCAGAGGTCTTACGACCAAATATTCCATGATGTCTGCCTGCAGAATCTCCATGTCGTTTTCTGCATGGACAGGGCGGGGGTGGTAGGGGATGACGGGCCTACGCATAACGGCGTGTTCGATCTCGCGTATATGAGACACCTGCCGAACATGGTCGTGATGGCGCCGAAGGATGAGAATGAACTGCAGCACATGATCTTTACGGCGATAAATCACGATGGTCCGATATCGCTCAGGTACCCGAAAACGAAGATTACCGGTGTAAAAATGGACGGTGAGCTTAAGAAGATAGAGATAGGAAAAGGAGAGATAGTTTATAAATCCGAAATCCGAAATCCGAAATCCGAAACGATTTTGATCATATCTATCGGTTCAATGGTACACCCTTCGATAGAAGCGGCAAAGATGCTTGAAAAGGACGCTGTAAGCGCCACTGTCATCAATTCCCGGTTTGTAAAACCTCTTGACAGGGATCTTATCGTGAAAGAAGCGAAAGAAGCCGGTCAGATAGTCACCGTCGAAGAAGGATGCCTCCAGGGTGGTTTCGGCTCCGCGGTCCTCGAGCTACTTGAAGAAGAAAAGATAATAAAACCGGTGAAGAGGATCGGCCTTCCCGACAAGTTCATCGAAGCGGGAAAAAGAGATTTTATTTTAGAAAAATACGGATTGTACTCTCAGGGGATCGCCGGGACGATAAGAAGATCACAGGCCTGAACTTTATCCCTTCCGGTCAAGCCTATCCCAGAACTTTGCCTTTAAAGATGCGAGATCGAATTGGCTGATCTTTTCAGCGGTGCTTTCATCAGCTTCAAATACAAAATACATATCGTTACGGTTCAACAAGCGAGCTGCCAGGCTGTCGATTATCACTACAGACCTGGGGTATGTCTGAAGGCTGGATGACGGCCATCTTGGACTGACCGGCTTCTCAAGGACATTTTTCATCGCAAGAGCTTTGTGCCCGCCGGTGGCCATGAAAAGATGAAGGTCTGATGCGTGCGCCATCTCTCCGGTACCGCGGGTAAGCCCGAAAGCGGGGACCCTTTTTGCGGTTTTAAGGACGCTGTCCCAGGAAGAAGCAAATGATCTCATAAAATCCCGGTACACTTCAAGCTCAACATACGATAATTCATCAGGTACATTATCGCCGTGAAAAGACGCGGCAAGCACCTGACATTTACTGATGATTTCATTGAATGTCAGAAGCCCGTATGCAGCGGCTACATCCCTGAACATCGTGCCCCTTAAATATCCTGTTGTTTTAAAAGAAGGGACAAAACCTCCCGTATTTTGTATCCGTGTGGCATCGGTCAACCTTGAAAGCCTGAAACCTTCTTTTACAGGATCATAATCCCCGGGCTCGCACTGACCGTCATGCCCGTTTATCCCTATGCCGTGCCACTGGACGAGAGAACAGCCAAAATACTTTTTTAGAACATCTTCAAATATCCTTAATGCTTCAATATCCGCATATTCATATCTGACAGGCGGGCCAATGTACTGCTCTTCATTAAAACCGGCGGCGTTCATCCAGAGAAGATGTTCACCCATAAAAGTCCAGGGCGACTGGCGGTTGGCGATAAAATCGGATTCGGAACCTATATCATCCGTGATCTTGTCGTACAGCGACCTGTGCAGGGCATATTCATCGATCGAACCCACGAACGGGATCCTGTTAACGGGCAGGCTCATTCCGAATATGTTTTTTGAAAATTCAGGCATCCCGAGCGCGTATCTAGTTTCTTCCCATGTCCCTCCGGCTGACACGCCGAGTGTTGCCTTTTCATTTCCCAAAGCTTCAAAAGCTTTCAGAGTTATTCCCGCGCCTAAATACGCGGCAGTTTTCTGGTCTGGCACGATTATGACTTTCAGGCCGAAAACTGTCGATACCGAGAATACGTCATCTAATGTAGTTAATCTTTGTTCCGGAGTTTTCGGGAAGATACGCCTGGAATACTTCGGGTCGGAACCATATAGGTTACCGCTGAATACGGCATGTGGGACCGCAGATAATTGCGGAAGTCCTTTTCTTATTATTAATGCCATGTTTATTATTTCTATATACTACTTTTATATCGTCTTGAAAAACCAAAAATTTCACTGATTTATGATAAAATGCCTGTATTATGGTCTCCGATATAGAGATCGCGAAGAAGTGTAAACTCCTGCCGATAGAAAAGATCGCGGCATCGCTCGGGTTGAAAAAGAGCGAGATAGAGCTTTACGGACGGCATATCGCAAAGATTTATCTTTCGGCTTATAAGAAAAGGGTGAAGAAAAAGGACGGGAGTTTGATACTTGTCACTACGATATCCCCGACGCCTTTTGGCGAGGGGAAAACGACGGTGACGATCGGTCTGGCGCAGGCTTTAAAGAAAATAGGAAAGAAAACCATGGTCTGTATAAGGGAGCCGTCTCTCGGCCCTACGATGGGAATAAAAGGCGGCGCAGCGGGAGGCGGGTATTCGCAGGTGCTCCCGATGGAAGACATCAACCTTCATTTTACCGGTGATATGTATATGGTAGGAGCCGCGCACAATCTCCTTGCCGCGATGATCGATAACCATCTTTATTTCGGAAATGAGCTCGGGATAGACAAGGACAGGATTACATGGACAAGGGTCGTCGACATGAACGACAGGGCGCTCCGCAGCATAACTTATAAGTTCAAAGAAATAGAAAGGACCGCGCAGTTTGAGATCACGGCCGCTTCCGAGGTCATGTCAGTCATTTGTCTTTCTATGAGCATCGCGCAGATGAAAGAAAAACTGGGCAGGATAGTCGTCGGTTTTTCAAAAGGCGGTGAGCCGGTCACTGCATGTGACCTAAAAGCCTCGGGCGCGATGGCGCTTCTGCTTAAAGAAGCGATAAAACCAAATCTTGTCCAGACGGTGGAAGGAGTCCCGGCATTCGTCCACGGAGGCCCTTTTGCAAATATCGCCCACGGTTGCAATAGTCTGATAGCGACAAAACTGGCGCTGAAACTGGCGGACTATGTGGTGACGGAAGCGGGGTTCGGATCCGACCTCGGGGCAGAAAAGTTCTTCGATATTAAATGCAGGACCGGCGCCTTAAAACCCTCTTGCATCGTCCTGGTAATAACCACAAAAGCTCTGAAATGGCAGGGCGGAGCTGTCAAGGACAAATACAAGGACAGGGACGAGGAGGCGCTGAAAAAAGGCTTTGCAAATATGGATAGACATGTAGCGGGCCTTAGAAATTACGGGATCCCGGTGATCGGGGCGGTCAATAAATATGATTTTGACAGTCCGGAAGAAATAAAGATGATATGCGACAGATGTAAAGAGATAGGAATAAAGTGCGTTGTCTGCGATGTAAGAGAAAACGGCGGTAAAGGCGGGATAGGGCTCGCTAAGGAAGTAGCCGGACCGATAAATAATAAAAAGGCGGATATTTCTTTCTTGTACGATGTCAATGCCTCTATTGAAGAGAAGATCCGGAGCATCGCGGTAAAGATATACGGTGCTGACGGCGTTGAGTTTTCGGAACAGGCAAAAACAGATCTCGGGATAATAAAGAAAAAAGGATATTCATCCCTGCCGGTCTGTATCGCGAAGAACCAGTTCTCTTTTACGGATGATCACACAAGGCTCGGAGCGCCTGCAGGTTTCACGATAAAAGTAAAAAAAATGAAGATCGCCGCGGGAGCAGGATTCATCATAGCGTACCTCGGTGATATAATGACAATGCCGGGCCTTCCGAAACATCCGGCAGCGGAAAATATGGATATCGACGATGAAGGCTGTGTACGCGGGATATTTTAAAGATGATCAACCTTAAAAAGATAGAAAAAGCAGTAAAAGAAATACTTGAGGCCATAGGCGAGGATGTCGACCGCGAGGGCATCAAGGGCACGCCCGCAAGGGTCGCAAGGATGTACGCGGAACTCTTTGCCGGGCTTTCAAAAGATCCTGCCAAAGAGCTGACCATGTTCCATAATGAAGACCACGAAGAGATGGTGATGGTCCGCGACATACCTTTTTACTCGATGTGCGAGCATCATCTTATCCCTTTCATCGGCATGGCGCATATAGTCTATATCCCGCGAAAGGGCCACATAACCGGCCTTTCAAAGCTCGTGCGGGTAGTGGAGGCTTTTGCAAAGAGGCCACAGGTGCAGGAAAGGCTGACATCCCAGATCGCAGACCTGCTGATGAAGAAAATGAACCCCCACGGTGTACTGGTGATCATAGAAGCCGAACACCTTTGCATGTCGATGCGCGGGGTCAAAAAGCCCGGGGCCATCACGACGACCTCGGCTGTCAGGGGCATATTCCGCAGGAATGCCGCAACCAGGGCAGAAGCCCTTTCCCTCATAAAGAGCAAATGAACCCCAAAAGGCTCTTTTTTCTCTTTCTAATCATTGTCATTGTGTCGGTCTTTTACGCATGGCGGGCAGATTGCTCATACGCTTATGTGAAAGCAATGTGGGTGACAAGGTTTAAGATGGATTCAAAAGAAAAGATCGATAATTTCGTGAAAGCCGCGGCGGAGAACGGCTTTAACACGCTCTTTGTACAGGTCTGCGGCAGAGGCGTTGCTTTTTACAGGTCGGACATACTTCCATCCGTCGATACCGGATTTGACCCCCTGGCATATACTGTCGAAAAATCCCACAGCCGGGGGATAAGTGTCCATGCATGGATAAACACATTCCTTGTATGGTCAACTTCCGAGGCTCCGGAACAGCAGGACCATATCGTCGTACTGCACCCCGAATGGATACTCGAGACAAGGCCTATGCTTTTCCTGAACCCGGCATACAAAGAAGTAAGGGACCATCTGAAAGATGTCTGCCTGGAAGTCGCGGAAAAATATGATGTCGACGGGTTGCATCTTGATTATATTAGATATCCTGACTCAAAGTCCGGTTTTGATAATTATTCTAAGAGGCAATATTTCAATTCGTTCGGTGTCGACCCTTCATATCTGGTCACAAACCCGCAATGTCTAAAAGATAATTACGGGCCTGACGGTTACAGGAAAATAAAGGATAAATGGACTGATTACAGGTGCGCTAACGTGACGGGACTTGTAGCCGGGTTAAAGGAGGCGTTAAAACGGTCGGGCAGGGATATTTCTTTGTCCGCGGCCGTATATCCGGACATCGTCGAAGCAAGGGAAGATAAAGGCCAGGACTGGCTTTCGTGGCTCAATAACGGCATAGTGGATTTTGTCGTGCCGATGATCTATTCAGATGATCCGGACAAAATAAAGGATATGGTCCTTCTTGACGCGTCGCTTTCCAAAAAGAAAAATTCGGTGGTTGCGGGGCTCGCAGCTTTTAAAATGGACGCGGACATGACCGTCCGCCAGATCAAAATGGTAAGGCACTATATGATGTATTATGGGTCTCTTTACGGGGTCTCATTGTTCTCCTATGACTGCGTCAGCCTCAAACCGCTTTATCTTGAAAAGTTAAGAAAGCATGCCTTCTGAGACCCAATACCTCATCGCTTTAAGCGGCATACCGGAACTCGGTCCCGCGAGGATAAAAAAACTGCTGGAACATTTCGGTTCAGCTGAAGAGATATGGAAAGCAGGAAGCGAAAAATTGTCCGTGGCCGAAGGGATCGGGGAAAAGCTTGCTTCGCATATCAAGAGAAGCCGGCAGGCAGACCCGGGCAGTATCAGGACGGAGTTTGACGGCGGGATAAAAGCGATATCAATTTCGGACAGTTCGTATCCAAAAAGACTCCTCAATATTTACGACCCTCCCGCGGTCTTGTATATAAAAGGAGAAATACTGCCTGAAGATTCGGTCTGCATCGCCGTGGTAGGCACAAGAAATCCCTCATCATACGGAAGGGACATGACAAGGGCTCTGGTAAAGGACCTCGCGCAGGCGGGGGTGACCATCGTCTCCGGCCTGGCAATAGGAATAGATTCCTTTGCGCATCAGGCTGCTGTCGAAGCGGGAGGAAGGACGATAGCTGTCCTTGGCACAGGGATAAAAAAGATATATCCTTCACAAAACAGGGGTTTGGCAGAAAAATTAATAAGCAGCGGCGCTCTTGTCTGCGAGTATTATGAGGTCGCGGAGATCGATAAGTGGGCTTTCCCGAAAAGGAACAGGATCATTTCAGGCCTTTCGATGGGAACTCTCGTGATAGAAGGATCATCCGACAGCGGGTCGCTCATAACAGCGGGTTTTGCCGTTGAACAGGACAGGGATGTATTTGCTCTTCCGGGACAGATAGACAGGGACCTCAGCAGGGCGCCGAACGCTCTTATCAAGCAGGGAGCAAAGCTTGTGGAAAATGCGGGGGACATACTGGAAGAACTCAACATAATACCGGTCTCTGCTAATAACAGCTCGGTCGTTGCCATGGACCGGCTCTCGGAAGACGAAAAGCTGATAATGGAGATCATCGCGTTTGAACCCGCACATATCGATGCTATAGCGTCAAGATCGTCAAGACCCATCCCCGAGATCATTTTCATCCTGTCGAATTTAATATTTAAGAGCGCTGCAAAAGAGCTGCCCGGTAAATATTTTTATCGGACATAAAAAGCCTCCTGTGGTATAATTTTTTTAGTCAAGAGGAGGTTTCTCATGATCTATTTTACCGAAATGTATGCTTCAGAGATGATCGGTCAGACAGTGATCGACAGGGCCGAAGAAAAGATCGGCAGTGTTATCGACGTCGTCATCGAACCGGGCGACCAGTTCCCTAAAGTGATAGGACTTTTATTAAAATTCGGGCGGGGCAAAAAAGAAAAGATATTATTATTGTCAGAGATAAACCATATCGGAAGAAGGCTTATTTCAGCGAATTCCTCAAAAGACAATATTGCTTTTGCATCCATCAGAGAGAACGAGATGCTTCTGCAGCGCGACCTTATGGACAAGCAGATAGTGGATATCCACGGCTCCAAGGTCGTCAGGGTCAACGACTTGAAGCTCGCGAAAATAGGAATGGATATCAGGCTGATCGCAGCTGAAGTCGGGTTCAAAGGCATTATTAGAAGACTGCATCTCGACAAAATACTGCTTCCTCTGATGGCCGTGTTCAATATCCAGCTCAAGGATGACCTGATAGGCTGGAATTTTGTCGAGCCGTTACAGACAGATATCGCGCGGTTAAAGCTGGTCGTCCCGTACCAGGGGGTCTCAAAGCTCCACCCCGCGGATATTGCCAATATAATAAGCCAGGTTCATATCGACGAAAAAACGGCTATTTTTTCGTCATTGTCGACCGAGACCGCCGCGGAAGCCCTTCACGAGCTTGAACCCCGTATCCAGGCTTACCTGATCGGGATCCTTGACTCCAAAAAAGCGCTTTCCATAATCGAAAGGATGCCCAGCGACGAGGCTGCCGACGTGCTGGGAGACCTGCCTGAAGAAAAAGCGTCCGAGCTTTTGAGGCTCATGAAGCAGAAAAAAGCGGAAGAGATACAGGAGCTTTTGAAGCACGGAGAGGAGACCGGCGGAGGGCTCATGACGACGGAGTTCATAACTATATCGAAAGACCTTACGGCCCAGCAGACGATCGAAAAGATACGGGAGCTCGCGCCTTCATGCGAGACGGTCTATTATCTCTACGTGGTCGATGAAGCGCAGCATCTTGTCGGGGTCCTGTCGTTAAGGAGCCTGATAATATCAAAACTCGATGCTCCGGTCTCGGAGATCATGAAGACCAAGATCATAACCGTGCATCCGGAGATGAGCCAGAAGATGGTAGCCGAAGTGATATCAAAATACAATCTCCTTGCCGTGCCGGTCGTAGACAAACTTAACAGGCTGCTCGGCATCGTGACGGTGGATGATGTCATCGATTTCATACTGCCGCCGCTTGCGCGAAGGAAAAGGATGTCGGTAGGGTAAGTATCGTCTGAAAACCCTCCGTGGAATATGCTGATGCTTTTTAAAAAAAAGAACAAGAATAAAAACTGGAATTATTGGAGATTAAGGCTTCTGATAATGTTCTCCGTGATAGGTCCGGGGATAATAACCGGCACAGCCGATAATGATGCGGGAGGCGTGGCGACATATTCAGTGGCAGGAGCGCATTTCGGCTACTCGATGCTTTGGATATTGATAGTCATAACCTTCATGCTCTATATAACACAGGAGATGGGTGCAAGGCTGGGTGTCGTAACGGGAAAGGGCCTGGGCGACCTCATAAGAGAGCGTATCGGACTCCACACTGCGGTGTTGATACTGTGCCTGGTCTTTATAGCCAATTTTTCGAACATCCTTGCGGACGTGGCGGGAATAGCTTCTGTGGCCGACATCTACCATATTCCCAGGATGATATTTGTGCCCGTGTTCGTGTTCTTCATCTGGTATATCATCCTTAAAGGCAGCTTCAACTTTGTCCAGAATATTTTTATGACCTCCTGCATACTTTTTTTCTGTTATATCGTCAACGGTTTCATCGCAAGGCCGGATATCCCCGCGATGGTGCAGGGAAGCCTGGTCCCGGTCATCAAATTTAACCGGGAATTCATATTTACGGCGACGGCACTGATAGGAACGACGTTAACAGTGTGGGGGCAGTTTTTTGTGCAGTCGTATTTTGTCGACAAGGGAGTGGACAAGAAACATCTTAAGACCGCAAGGATGGACGTCCTTTTCGGTGCATTCTGGACCGATTTCGTGGCTTATTTTATAATCATCTCGGCAGCAGCCACTCTTTTTGCAAAAGGTATCAGGATAGAGAACGCGGCTGACGCGGCGATGGCGCTCGAACCCATGCTCGGGGCGTTCTCAAAGCATCTTTTCGCGTGGGGACTTCTTAACGCGTCTCTGCTGGGCGTCAGCGTCATATCGATGGGGACGGCTTATGCGATCACCGAGATCCTGGGTACGGAGAGGAAGGTGAACTCATCGTTCAAAGAGGCCCCGTTATTTTATACAATAATAGGGTTCTGTCTTTTCGCGAGCACGCTGCTCGTTTTCCTGCCGAACTTTCCGATGATATTCGTGCTCACGGCTTCACAGGCGCTCAACACCGTGCTTCTGCCGTTCATCTTCTTCGTCATCCTGAAACTTATTAATGACAAAAAACTGATGGGCCCCTATGTGAACAACAGGTTCTCGAATATCCTGGCATGGATAACGATCGCGAGTTTCACCGTCATCGCTTCATTGATGCTGTACCTGAACGTATTCTAAAAATTCCGCCGGATGAACAAAATAAAAACCCCTGCCTAGTACAGGGGCTTTTATACAATTCAGACTAAGAAATGATCAGCTGACCTTTTTCATCAATTTTTTTCTCTTGATCACACCCCAGATGATCTTTGTCATTGACGTGACCGGGATCGCCTTTTTTCCGAAGACATCTTCCAATGTATCCGTCTGTCCTTTGAAATCCACTCTCATTTTTGATAATCCGCCTCTTGCCATTTAAACTCACCTCCTTTTTGTCTGTTTATCGACCACTCTTAAAATGACCGATTTATGTTATAATTATAGAGCATATTTTCACGGTGTCAACTGCGTTTTAGAGCAAGGAGCAAGTTTTGTTCGAAAAAATACTGGTGGCCAACAGGGGTGAGATCGCGATCCGCGTCATCCGTGCATGCAGGGAAATGGGAATAAAATCCGTTGCAGTGTACAGCGAAGCCGATAAAGACTCGCTCCACGCAAGACTAGCCGATGAATCTTACTGCATCGGCCCGGCGGTACCGGCTTCAAGCTATCTCAATATCCCGAGGATAATCTCTACCGCAGAAGTGTGCGGAGCGCAGGCGATACATCCGGGATACGGGTTCCTTGCCGAAAATGCAAAGTTCGCCGAGATATGCGCGGCACACAATATAGTCTTCATAGGACCAAGCCCTTCTTCAATAGAATCGATGGGTGATAAAGCCACGGCAAAACAATGCGCTATGAGGTCCGGAGTGCCTACTGTCCCGGGTTCGGAAGGAATTATAAAAGACCCTAACGAAGCCCTGAGGATCGCGAAAAAGATCGGGTTTCCCGTTGTGATAAAAGCAACCGCGGGAGGCGGCGGCAGAGGGATGAGGGTTGTCAAGGCAGAAGCGGATTTTCTTGCTCTTATGAGCACGGCGCAGACAGAGGCGGGAGCCGCTTTCGGCAATTCCGATATTTACGTAGAAAAATTTATCGAACAGCCCAAGCACGTCGAGATACAGATACTGGCCGATGCTTTCGGCAATGTGGTCTATCTGGGAGAAAGGGACTGCTCCGTGCAGAGAAGGCATCAAAAACTCGTGGAAGAATCGCCGTGCGCGGTCCTGAACGAGAAGACAAGAAAAAAGATGGGCGAAGCTGCCGTCCGGCTGGCAAAAGCAGTCAAGTACTGCAGCGCGGGAACGGTGGAATATTTGCTGGACAAAAACGGGAATTATTATTTCATGGAAATGAATACAAGGGTGCAGGTGGAGCATCCGGTCACAGAAATGGTAACCTCGGTCGATATCCTGAAAGAACAGATATCGATAGCCGCTCTTGAGAAGATGCGCCTGAGGCAGTCCGATATTAAAATAAGAGGCCACGCGATAGAACTGAGGATAAACGCGGAAGATCCCGATAAGAATTTCATGCCTTCGCCCGGCCAGATAAAAGAGTATATTATCCCGGGCGGCCCCGGAGTAAGGATCGACAGCCTCGCCTATGCGGGATGCAGGATACTGCCTAATTATGATTCGTTGATAGCAAAACTTATCGTCTGGGCGCCGAGCAGGGACGAGGCGATAGCACGCGCAAAGCGCTGCCTGGACGAATTCATAATAACGGGCATCAAGACCACTATACCCTTCCACAAAAAAGTCATGGATAATGAGGCGTTCAAAAGAGGCGAAGTCTACACTGATTTCATCTCCGCCAACTTAGAGCCTTAAAACATGGGAAAACGCTCAACTTCAAGACGGATAGCGATGCAGGCACTGTACCAGATAGACATCTCCGGAGCAAAGCCCGAAGAAGCGCTGGAAAATCTGTTCGAAGACGGCATTTCAGATGAGACCAGGAAATTTTCCGCGGAACTGGTGCAAGGCACTGTCGGCGATATAAAAAAGATCGACGCGGACATAGCAAAATATTCAAAAGACTGGCCCGTCAGCCGCATGAGCGTGATCGACAGGAACATCTTAAGGCTTGCTTTCTATGAGATAACATCGGAAAAAGGGACACCGGAAGCAGTCGCGGCAGATGAAGCGGTGGAACTTGCAAAAAAATACGGGACCGCCAGGTCCGCGAAGTTCATAAACGGTATATTGGGCTCTCTTATAAAAGATGTATCAAAAGTCGTAAAATGATAAAATTGGTTAAGATAAAAATATGTTTACCGGAATAATAGAAGAGATCGGTAGTATCAAAAATACCAAGGCGGCTGCCGGGTTAAAATCATTTGAGGTCGGCGCAAAGACAGTACTGTCCGATCTGAAAAAAGGCGACAGCATCGCGGTCAACGGCGTATGCCTGACTGTCGTCAATAAAAAACGGAGATCATTTATTGTCGAAGCGGTATCCCCGACACTTTCAGACACGACATTAGATCTGCTTAAGACGGGCGATGAAGTGAACCTTGAAAGGGCGTTGAAAGCCTCGGACCGGCTTTCAGGCCACATCGTTTCGGGTCATGTCGACGGGACCGCAACTGTAAAGGAAGTCATAAGGACGTCAGGTTCTGTGAAGATGGTCTTTTCTTCCGGCCGGAATATCCTGTCCGGCATTATAAAAAAAGGATCTGTCTCTATTAACGGCATAAGCCTTACTGTGGCGGAGATCTTCAGGGATTCGTTTTCAGTCGTCATAATTCCTTTTACAATGAAAAACACCACGCTGGCAAAACTCAGGATAGGGGATAAAGTCAATATTGAGACAGATCTTGTCGGGAAGTATGCGTCCAAAGCCATGAAGAAAAAACCTGATGATGAAGTTGAAAGCGGCGTCAGTCTGGGTTTGATGCTGAAAGATATGATAGGGCGTACCGGGAGCCAATACGAATGCAATTAAAATTCGATCCTGTCGATAATGCCCTGAAAGCTTTCAAAAACGGTAATATGATCATCGTCGTCGATGACAAGGACAGGGAGAACGAAGGCGACCTGGTGATAGCCGCGGAAAAAGCGACGCCGGAATCAATAAATTTCATGATCTCCCACGGGAAGGGGCTAGTATGTGTCCCGATGACCGAGGAAAGACTTAAAACGCTGGAAATAGACCAGATGACCGGAATGAACACCGAATCGATGACGACCGCGTTCACGGTATCCGTGGACGCCGCGAAAAAATTCGGCACGACGACCGGCATTTCACCTGCTGACAGGTGCCGCACGATCAAAGTGCTTATCGGCAAGAGTTCAAAGCCGTCCGACCTTACAAGGCCGGGCCATGTGTTCCCGCTGATGGCAAAGAATGGCGGCGTGCTGAAAAGAGCGGGCCACACAGAGGCGGGCGTTGATATCGCGCGCATGTCGGGCCTGACAGAGGCGGCTGTGATATGCGAGATAATAATGCCCGACGGCGAGATGGCAAGAGGCGAAGATATCATAAAGTTCGCGAAAAAATACGGCCTTACCGTGATATCCATAGCGGACCTCATCAAATACCGCTTAAAAAAAGAGAACCTGATAAAAAAAGTAAGCGAGGCCAGGCTCCCGACCGGATACGGGGAGTTCACGATATCGGGTTATGAAAATATACTGAACGGCGAACATCATATCGCGCTTGTAAAAGGCATCGTAAAAGGGAAAAAGAACGTGCTTGTAAGGGTCCATTCCGAATGCCTGACAGGAGACGTGTTCAAAAGCTGCAGGTGCGACTGCGGGGAGCAGCTTGAAAGATCGATGGAGATGGTCGAATCTGAGGGTCAGGGCGTGATATTATATATGAAACAGGAAGGCCGCGGTATCGGGCTGATGAACAAACTTAAGGCATACGAGCTTCAGGACCTTGGAAAAGATACCGTAGAAGCGAACGAAGCTCTCGGTTTTGAGGCTGATCTAAGGGATTATGGTATAGGGGCTCAGATACTGAGGGACCTCGGGCTTTCCACAATAAGGCTTTTGACCAATAATCCGAAAAAGATAGTGGGAATAGAGGGTTACGGACTGGAAGTTATAAAAAGGATCCCGATAGAGATCAAGCCGAACAGGTATAATAGAAAGTATCTTATGGTAAAATCTAAAAAGCTGGGCCATATCCTGAACAAATATAAAAATGTAAGCTCAAGTATCACAAATTAAGAAAGGAGAAAGACCATGAAGGTAAAAGAAGGCGCGCTGGAAGCAAAGGGGCTGAAGTTCTCGATAATCGTGAGCCGTTTCAATGAGTTCATTTCAAAAGGCCTGCTTGAGGGGGCTCTTGACTGCCTGAAAAGGCACGGTGCAACTGAAGCATCCATCGAAGTCGTGTGGGTGCCGGGGGCTTTTGAGATGCCGCTCGTGGCAAAAAAAGTCGCGGAAAAGTCCAAGCCGAACGCGGTGATATGCCTGGGAGCCGTGATAAGGGGAGGGACTTCCCATTTTGACTATGTAGCGTCCGAAGTGTCCAAAGGGATAGCAAAAGTATCTTTAGATACGGAGATCCCTGTGATATTCGGCGTGCTTACAACTGATAATCTGGAACAGGCCCTGGAACGCGCGGGAGGCAAACCCGGTAACAAAGGATGGGCGGCCGCGCTGTCAGCCATCGAATCCGCGAATTTATTGAAACAAATATAGGCTTTTTGGTAAAGACTGGAGAATAATGTGGTAAGGGTATATTTTGAGAATGTGACAAAGAAGTTCGATAATTTTGTCGCTGTCAAGGATATGAGCCTTGAAGTAAAGGACAGGGAGTTTTTGGTGCTTGTGGGCCCCTCGGGATGCGGAAAGACAACTGCTCTCAGGATGGCGGCAGGACTTGAAGAGGTCACCGAAGGAAAGATCTATATAGGCGACAAGATGGTCAACGATGTCCCTCCCAAAGACAGGAATATCGCGATGATATTCCAGAACTATGCGCTTTATCCCCACATGAATGTCTATGACAATATGGCTTTCGGCCTTAAATTGAGGAAGATACCAAAAAAAGACATCGACAGAAGGGTCAAAGAAGCCGCGAACGTCCTCGATCTTGAGACGATGCTGGACCGGCTTCCGAAGCAGCTTTCCGGAGGGCAGAGGCAGAGGGTAGCCGTCGGACGGGCCATCGTAAGGGAACCAGCCGTATTTCTCATGGACGAGCCCCTGAGCAATCTTGACGCGAAACTACGCGTGCAGATGAGAGCGGAGCTCCAGAGGATCTATAATAAACTAAAAGCGACGATAATATACGTGACGCATGACCAGGTAGAAGCGATGACCCTCGGGACAAGAATAGCGGTCATCCTTAACGGCCAGCTCCAGCAGGTAGATGTTCCGCTTCAAGTTTACGGATACCCGATAAATAAATTTGTCGCAGGCTTCATCGGCAGTCCCGCGATGAACTTTATCAAGGGAAAGCTTGACCAGGCCGGAGAACACATCTTTTTCGATTCCGAGGACCTCAAGATCGTCATGCCGTCGGATTTCAATG
Source organism: Candidatus Saganbacteria bacterium (assembly GCA_026387835.1). Classification (NCBI taxonomy): domain Bacteria; kingdom Bacillati; species Candidatus Saganbacteria bacterium. Next base: position 50,377 of record JAPLKZ010000004.1, on the reverse strand, counting down.
ACATATTAAGGCCTCACGTAAGTCATGATGTCACCTTCGGTATCAGGCCTGAGGATATACTGAGCCATCCTCTGCCTGAGACAAAACAACAGTGCCAGCTCGAGGCAAAAGTAGATTTCAGGGAGCTCATGGGATCGGAGACATATCTTTACCTGAAGATCGGAAAGACGCCTCTTACTGCCAGGGTGGATTCCCTGACCGATACAAAACCGGGAAGCCAGTATTGTGTCTATCTCAATCTTAAAAAGATGCATGTCTTTGATACGGACAGGCAAAGATCCATCATCTGATGCAAAACGAACCGTTGATATTCGAGCTAAGTTCCGGAGGAAGATCGTCGGATCTGCTGCCGGAAATATCAGATAAAGCCTCTCAGAGCATACCGCAAAAGTTCCTCCGGGAAAAACCGCCCTTGCTCCCTGAAATAAGCGAAGTCGACCTTGTCAGGCATTTCACGAACCTTTCAAGGAGGAACTTCGGAGTGGACACGGGTTTTTATCCCCTTGGCTCCTGTACGATGAAATACAACCCTAAGATAAATGAAGAAGTGGCCAGCCTCGAAGGTTTCTCGGATATTCATCCTCTTGAAGATGAAAGCAGAGTGCAGGGCACGCTGGAGCTCCTTTATAATTTCGAAAAATACATGTGTTCCATATTCGGCTTTGACGCTTTCACCCTTGCTCCGGCTGCCGGGGCACACGGAGAGCTGACAGCGGTCCTCATGGCAAAAAAGTATTTCAGGAAAAAAGGACAGCTCCGGAGAAATAAAGTCCTTATCCCCGATTCAGCGCACGGCACGAACCCTTCGAGCGCGGGGCTGGCGGGATTTGAGGTAGTGAGCGTAAAGTCTGATAAGAACGGCGGTGTGGATATCACAGAACTAAAAAGACTTGCGGGCCCGGATACCGCGCTGATGATGCTGACGAACCCGAACACGCTCGGGCTTTTTGACAGGAATATACTCGAGATAGCGGATATCGTCCACAAAGCGGGCGCATTGTTCTACATGGACGGCGCTAATGCGAACGCAATACTTGGCAAAGTGAAACCGACATCTTTGGGATTCGATATGGCGCATATAAATCTTCACAAGACATTTTCAACGCCGCATGGCGGCGGAGGCCCGGGTTCAGGTCCGGTCGGCGTCACGAAGGAACTCGAACCGTTCCTTCCGGTCCCGAGGATAATGAAGGATAAAGATAAATTCATCATCAAAGAAAAAGGTTTTGATCCGTCCATAGGTAAAGTGTCAGCTTTTTACGGCAACGTTGGGGTCATCATCAAGGCATACGCGTACATCCGCTCGCTCGGGGGCGAAGGATTAAAGGCGGTCTCGGAGAACGCTGTCCTAAACGCGAACTATATAATGAACGCACTGAAAAAATATTATTTCCTGCCATATGAAAGGACCTGCCAGCACGAATTCGTCATCTCGGCGAAATGGCAGAAGGAAAAACACGGTATAAAAGCCCTGGACATCGCAAAAAGGCTGATAGACTACGGGTTCCATCCGCCGACGATCTATTTTCCCCTTATTGTGGAAGAAGCAATGATGATCGAGCCGACAGAGACGGAAAGCAAAGAGACGCTTGATAAATTCATCGATGCGATGATCTCGATCGCGAAGGAATGCGAGAATGACCCTGAGCTAGTAAAAAGCGCTCCGCACTCGACAGTGGTCGGCAGGCTCGATGAAGTAAAAGCAGTAAAAGACCTCAACGTCCGCTATAAAGGCTGATGGACAGACAATCTTTATCTGAAGACATTACAAAATATGATCCCCAATGGAACGTCATTATTGATGAAAAGCGTACTGCACAGGAGAATATGGATATCGATGCAGATCTGTATAAGAACAGCATTTCCCCGACACTCCGTATATTTGGCTGGAAAAGCCCGTCGATAACCGTCGGCTATTTCCTGGATATTGACAAAGAGATAGATACTGATAAAGCAAAAGAAAAAGGGGTCGATATTGCAAAAAGGCCGACAGGCGGAGGAATAGCTTTCCATTCCAAGGATGACATCTCATATACCGTTGTCGCTCCTTTAGAAGCTCTTCCGAAGGGGCTCATGGCATCATATATGTATATATCAAATATAATAGCTAAAGCCCTTTTTACGCTGGGGATAAAAGCGGAGATAAAGAAAACCTCTTTAAAGAACAGACAAAAGGGTTCAAACATCTGCTTTCTGGACCCTCTTGAGTACGAGATCACGGTAGGCGGACGCAAGCTGGTAGGCAGCGCGCAGAAAAGGGGCAGGGACAGGCTCATTCAGCAGGGGACTGTCGCGGTAAACGGCATTCCGGACAATACGGCTGATCTGTTAAAGAAAAAGTTCAGTATAGAAGGATACAGGGCTTCTTCGACAGATCTTGCTTCTCTGGCAGTAAAAGACCTCGCTTTCCGTCATCTGGCAGATGTGCTGTCCGGCGCATTTTTTGTAAAAACAGTGAAATAAATGCTAAAATCTTCTTAATGAAAGAAGCGCTTTTCTACAAAAAATTAAAGGACGGCTATATCAGGTGCGACCTGTGCCCCCATTTTTGCGTCATCCCCGACGGCAAAGCCGGGTTCTGCGGGGTCAGGGTGAACAGGAACGCCGTACTCGAGTCGATGGTATACAACAAGGTCTCTTCAAAAGCCGTCGATCCTATAGAAAAAAAGCCGCTTTATAATTTCAACCCTTCAACCCTGGTGTTCTCCATGGGGACACTGGGCTGTAACATGCACTGCAGCCACTGCCAGAACTGGGAGATATCGCACGTGATACTCGCGGAAAGCTTTGACGGCAGCAAGATATACGAGGTCGCAAAAGAACGCTCCACAGAGATAATAACGCCCGAGCAGTCCGTTGAACTCGCGCTCAAGAACGACTGCGACGGGATAGCCTGGACATACAATGAACCGACCGTCTGGTTCGAATACACTCTTGATAGCGCGAAGCTCGCAAAACAGAAAGGGCTTTACACAGTATACGTGACGAACGGGTATATAAATCCGGAACCGCTCGAGATGATAGCGCCGTACCTCGATGCGTTCAGGGTGGATGTAAAAGCGTTCAATAATGATTTTTACCGGGATGTGGCAAAGGTCCCAGACATGAAACCCATACTCACGTCAGCCTCGCTTGCAAAGAACAAGCACAAGATGCATGTGGAGATAGTGACGAATATCATACCGGGCATGAACGATGACGATGCCCAGCTCAACGGGATCGCTTCGTGGATAAGCAAAGAGCTCGGGCCGGATACCCCGTGGCACGTGACAAGGTTCTTCCCGTACCTGGAGTTCAGCTCTGTCATGCCGACACCCATAGAGACGCTTGAAAAAGCGCGCTCGATAGGGCTCAAGGAAGGCCTTCAGTATGTATATCTCGGGAACGTGTCGAACCATGAATACGATAACACTTACTGTCCAAAGTGCCATTCCGTGGTAATAGAGAGGGAAGGCTACAATATCGTCTCATACGAGATAGATGCAGAAAATAAATGCCTTAATTGCGGAAATGCCATAAACATTAAGTGGAGCAAAGGCTCTAAATTCTAAAGACCTTTTTGTCTCTCTTTTTGTATCCGCTTCAGGTTCGGCAGGCTGTAAGTCCTGCTCAGTACCCTGTTCCTTAAATAAGAGAATGCGACCAGGATGAAGCCCGCTATCATCAGATTGTTTGCTTTTGCTTTAGCGCCGTAATAGACAAGTCCGATCCCGGCGATCATAAGGATGAGATTGAAAGCCGCGTTGACAAGCAATGTCCTGATCAGGATATTCGGTTTCATTTCTTTTTTAACAGCAGCTTTAAAAGGAACGGCGTCACGAAGGTCGTCGCCATTATCACTACGACCGCGGCGGAATAGATGGGCTGGGTGATTATATGCTTTGTAAGCCCCATGCTCGCAAAGATAAGGCCGACTTCGCCTCTCGGGATCATCCCGACCCCGATGAGAAGCTTGTTGGATGTACGGTCAAGCACGGAAAATCCTGCAATCACCTTTCCGATCACAGCGGCAATGAACAGCCACAGGGCTATCTGGAGTATCATCGCATTGGAGGGGACATACGGATTGAAGACTTTTATATCAACAAGAGCTCCCATAAGGACGAAAAACACCGGCACGAAAATATCCGCAAGAGGTTTTATCTGTTCCTCGATGAAGACCCTTTCTCTTGTGATCGAAAGTATCAGGCCCGCGATGAAAGCGCCGACAATAGGCGCCAGCCCGACCTTGAAATAGCCTATATAAGGAAGGTGCATGTCGGCGGAGGCGACATACGCAAGCAAAAGGCAGAAACAGAACGCGCTAACAAATAATATTCCCCTTACACGCATCTTTCTTAAAAGTCCGAAAAGTAACGGCATGATCAGGACGCCGGCTATGAGCGAGACAGAGAGGAATACCACCGCGATCATAGTAATATTTGCTACCGACGAAAAAGAAACATTCCCGTTCAGGACCAGTCTCGTGACGACAGCGAGTATCGCAAGGCCGATAACATCGTCGATCACAGCGGCGCCGAGGACGATCCTTGCTTCTTTGGACGCAAGCGCATGGAGGTCTGAAAAGACCCTGGCTGTAATACCTACTGATGTAGCTGTGAGGATGGCTCCAATGAATATCGAATGGACCATGTCAAGGCCGAAGAACGTACTTATATAATAACCGAAGAGAAAGGGAAAAAAGACACCCACGCAGGCAACGACAAAAGCCCAGCCGCCTACCTTTAAAAAGTCATAAAGGTTAGTCTGGATGCCGATCTCGAACAAGAGCAGTATCGCGCCGATCTCTGCAAAGACCTGGATCATCTGAGAATCATGCACAAGCCCCAGCACGCTTCCGCCTATTATCACGCCGCCGATAAGCTCGCCGATCACAGGGCTTTGTCCCAGCCTCTGTGCGAGCTCGCCGAAAAGCTTTGCTGTGATAAGGATGACGATCAGTGTCAGAAGAAGATGAGAAAATTCCATTTTATTTTCTTTCTTTTGGCTGGAGCACGCCCGCGGATACGATCATCTTTACCGCATCCTCGGTCTTGATATCAAGCATGATGACGTCCTTCTGCGGTACAAGGACCAGGAATCCCGTTGCAGGGGTAGGGGTGTTCGGGATAAAAACGTTGACAAGGTCATCGTGGCCTGTCTTTTTGGATATTTCCTTTGATGTCCTGCTTGTCAGAAAACCTATTGAATAGACGCCGGTCCTCGGATATTCAATGAGGCATGCTTTTGTAAATCCCTTTGAAGCCCCTGTCTGGAAAAGCGCGTCATTGACCTGCTTGGCAGAAGAGTAGATCGTCTTTACTATCGGCACTTTTATGAGCAGATTATCGATAAAGTGAAAGAATCTTTCGCCGATAAGGTAATTTGCAAGATACCCGGTGAACAGTATCAGGGAGATCGTTATAATAAAACCGAGTCCCGGCATCGGATGTCCGAATATCAAGGAAAGAATGCCACCCAGGATGCCGTCCATGAACGAGAACATGAACCACAAAAGCCATATCGTGATGAATAACGGGAGTAATATTATTACCCCTCTGAAGAACAAGCTGCTTAGTTTTGCCCACATGATATTTTCTCAAGAGAAATAATAACATCAAAGAGCGGTGTTTGCAAACAATTTACGGCTGTATGTTATAATATTTCGAAAAGGAGTATAACAAACATGACACAAGCCTATATATTGATCGAATGCCATCCGGGAAAAGGACAGGAGCTTTCAAAGGCGATAGCGCACCTTCCCGTCATAAAACAGGTGCATTTTGTAACAGGGCCTTATGACGTGATAGCTTTTGTCGAAGTGCCTGACCTGAAGCAGCTTGGTGACGTACTTATTAAGAACATCCAGTCAACGGGGTATGTATCAAGGACGCTGACCTGCATCACAGTGGATCAATAATTATTTTTCGTTCACCATCTTGTTGATAGCGTTAATATAGGCTTTCGCGCTTGCGATTATGATGTCAGTATCGGAGCCGTGGCCTGAAAATATCTGCTCTTTCTCTTTTATCCTCACCATGACCTCGCCCATGGCGTCAGTGCCTCCGGTGATAGCCTGGATTATATAATCCACCAGCTTGACGGGCCTTTTTACTATTTTATCTATTACCTTATATACGGCATCCACAGGTCCGTCGCCGAAACCTTTGACCTTGCAGGCTTTTCCCTTATACATTAGAGAGACCTCTGCAGTAGGCTTCAGCTTTGTCCCCGAAGATACCTTCAGGAACTCAAGCTTGTATGTTTCCGGCGTCACATAGATCTCGTCGCTTATGAGAGATTCTATGTCCTTGTCGGATATCTCTTTTTTCTTGTCAGATAGGACCTTGAACGCATTAAAAGCTTTTTCTGTTTCTTCATCCTTCAGGTCAAAGCCCAGCTCCTTCAGTTTTTTTATGAAAGCGTTCCTGCCTGAATGCTTGCCGAGCACCAGCTTGCTTTCGCCGATACCGAGCTCAGCGGGATCCATTATCTCGTATGTCTCCCTCGCGCGCATGACGCCTGCCTGGTGGATGCCCGCTTCGTGCGCGAAAGCGTTCGCTCCGACAACGGCTTTGTTGGCCTGGACTATCATGCCCGTCAGGTTGCTCACAAGGCGGCTTGTCCTGTATATTTCCTTTGTGTTTATAGAAGTTTCGGCATCAAGAAAGTCTTTCCTCGTCTTGATAGCCATCACTACTTCTTCAAGAGAGGCATTACCAGCGCGCTCTCCCAGGCCGTTGATCGTGCATTCTATCTGAGTGACGCCATTCTCGATTGCTGCTATTGAATTGGCGACAGCAAGTCCGAGGTCGTTATGGCAGTGCGTACTCAGGATGATCTTATCTATGTTTGGCACGTTCTTTCTCACCTCAGCGAACATCTTCCCGAATTCGGCCGGGATCTTATAGCCGACGGTATCGGGCAGGTTTATCGTCGAAGCGCCCGCGTCGATCACAGCTTCTATCACCTTATAAAGAAAAGCGGGCTCTGATCTTCCTGCGTCCTCGCAGGAGAACTCCACGTCATCGCAAAGCGTCCTTGCGTACTTCACCATGGACGCGCTTGTGGCAAGCACTTCTTCGGGGCTCATGCGCAGCTTTTTCTCCATGTGGATCGGCGATGTCGCCAAAAATATATGTATGCGGTGTCTTTTTGCCGCTTTTATAGCGTCATACGCCGCTTTTATGTCTTCTTTCTTCGCGCGCGCAAGGGAAGCGATAACCGGTCCCTTGATGTTCTTTGCAATTGCCGCCACGGCCTCAAAATCGCCGGGGGATGATATCGCAAAGCCGGCTTCTATCGCATCCACGTTCAGCTTCGCAAGCTGTTTTGCTATCTCAAGTTTTTCCTCGGTGTTCAGGCTGCACCCCGGCGCCTGTTCGCCATCGCGGAGGGTGGTATCGAATATTAATATTTTCTTGGTCATTATTGCTACCTCTTTATGAAAAATATTATAACATAGCTAAAACGCGAGTATTGCGGCAGAGGAATATAACTATTTATAGATGTCGCCGCGGCTGCCGATGGCATGGACAAGAACAATCTGTTCCTTCTCGATTATTTCGTAGATCACCCGGAAATCGCCTATTCTGATACGATAACTTCCCTTAAGAGCGCCGTGCAAGGCAGTACCGAGTTTAGGATTTATCGAGATCGCATCTATCGCTTTTGCAATGCGGTTCTGCGTCGGCTTATCCAGTCTAGAGAATTTCTTTTCCGCGGTCTTATGGAATAAGATCCTGAACATCAGATATTGTTCTTTTTCTTTATTTGTTCCCAAGAAGTAAAATCAGCGGTTTTCCCATTATCCCAGGCTTTTTTTGATCTTTTTACAGCATTGATTATAGTCTTTGAGTTCAAAATGTTTTCTTCTGTTTCCTTTTCACGTATATATGTAATGAAATCAACCACCGATCTCATCTGCCTTTCGGGAAGCGTTTTTACTCCGTTTATGATCTCTTTTATCATTGTTTTTGGATTCATAACGTCTCCTTATTTTAATACTTAGAATTGGGGATCTATTGAAGTTTATTATATCATAAGCCAAAACTAATGGATCTGTTTTGCTATCTCCAGCTTTTCCTCGGTGTTAAGGCTGAAACCCGGCGCCTGCTCGCCATCGCGGAGAGTGGTGTGGAAATGTTATTTTCCAGACTTCAACGAAAGCCAAAACACTACAACTGCGACCAACAGGGGAGTGACCACATAACCTATTATCACGATTACCCAACCAAAGATGAGCTCAGATGTAGACATTTGCTCACCGATTTAATAGTTAGTCTTGGCGGGAAACCTGATTATTTTCTTTTATAGTAGTTCTTATCTTCTGATATCATCCGACCATCCTCGTAAATATGCGCAGTCCAACTATCAGCAAATTGCAAAAGAAGGGTCAATGGCTCTTCTTTGTGTGCGACTTCGTGATTTGCTTCAATGAATTGCCCGTCATGATACAAGATGGCCTGCGCTTCTGCATCAGACAGCGGCATGTATTTTGAAGCGATATAAAGGCTTCTCACCGCGAGGTTCATGTATACCTCATCTGGATTTACCTTGTATGTGAGATTTCTGTTTTTTGTCTCCCATTCATTTTCGTTTTTGATATACCTTGGCTTGCCGGGCATACCGATTTTGCCAACATCGTGAAAAAGACCTACGATTACACAGGTTTCATCTGATAACTCCGGCGCAAGGGTGCTTTTTATCTTCAAAAGCGTTTCTGCCACGCCAACGCTATGTTCTAAAAGGCCACCTTCTTTATTTAAGTGAAATCTCGTGCTTGCGGGACTGGTCAGCCAGCTCGTCTCAGTTTCAAGCATGTTGACGAAGTCGTCGAAATCCTTTTTCCGGCTCTTAACCATAGATTTTAAAGTTTCGTATTTAGAAATAATAGACATTTATTCTTTATCCTCCCATATGATCTCAATGATGTTCGACAGGATCTTTTGCTTCTCAATAAATCCATGCTTAGTCATTTTTGTTCCCTTTATGAATGCAAGCATTTTTTTACGCCCCATGAACTCTTTAGGCATTTTATCAAGCTTTGTCGCATCTTGAAGAGTCTTATTCCAAAAATTCTCTTCGGCACTTTTTGAATTAAATTCATCTCTGCTTAGCATAAATTCCAATCCATATAATGCGACAGGCTTAACGGAATTTTCGTATATCTCGCGGAACATTTTAAAGGTCTGTGCTTTTATCTCATCGTATGAATGAGCATTAATAAAATCCGGGTTCAGGACTATGATATCGAAATGTCCTCTCTTATGTCTCGACTTATTTTCCTTAACTTCACAATTAATCCCCTTCATGTCCAACTTGACAGGCGTGGGATATTCGCCATGGACCAAGAAATGTTTGTTGCAGTCTTTATCAAGCGCGACAAGATATCCTAATTCATTCTGAAGCTGACTATAAAAATACATGACAATATCATTTTCGGTAAAATATTGAGTCGCATTTTCTCTGAATTCGCCCTTTACTTTGTCAATAGTTGTTTCAACTCTTTCAATGATAATATTTGCATCCATAAATTCACTCTCCTAATCTGTTTTGCATCTTGGCATCGGTATATCTCCGTACATTGAAGATATTAGTTTAACTATTGGTCTTATGTCATCTGTTTTGCCGGCGCATAATACGGCACATTTAACTATGCGATATTCATTATACCCATCATCAATAAGAGTATTCAACATATCGACAAAATCGCATATATCCTGTCTTCCATCCCTTTCAATGCAGTTCAACAGCAAAACCGCGCCGAACATCGAACAAATAACACCTTTTGCGACATCACCCAGATGAATAAATGATAACCCCATATAAAGGTAATTATGAGGATCAAAATAATATTGGTGCGCTTTAAGTGATTCTTTGAACCAGTATATCGCTTCTTTATTATCGCCGGCGGAAAGCCTGCACAGACCCAACCAGAGCATGGCATCCCGGTCTTTGGGGGCTTTTTCAAGGACCATTTTGAATATTTCAATTGCTCCATCATAACAGCCTTCCTGATATACATCTTTGCCGGCCTCGAACAAAACATCAAGAAATTGTTCATCCATCGCAACCCCTCCTTATTACTATATACCGATAATTTAACGGTTTTTTTAAGACTTTTTTATGGCAGCTTTAAATATTAGCACAGTCAAGGCATATTTAGTCTGCAAGCATAATTGATATTTCCGGATAAATATTACATAATTCAGATAATCATGAAAAATAACCTTGCCCTCGTCCTCTCCGGCGGCTTCGTCAAAGGCGCCGCACATATAAGCATTGCCGAGGAAATGTATAAAAAGGGATATGTCCCCGATATCTTCGTTGGCACATCGATAGGTGCGGTGTTTGCAGTGATGCTCGGTCTTTACGACGAGCCTAAGACAGTCAAAGAGATATCGCTTAAATTTATAAAGAAGCATATATGGCCGCAGATGCTCGCGTTTGACCTGTTCTCGCATGCCGGGTTGCTTGAATCAAAGGAAACCATCGACCTTATCGCTAAAGAAGCGGGATTCACGGGGATGACATTCAGAGATCTAAAGAAGCCGGTCTATATTACGGCGACGGACTTGAATTCGGGGAAGCAAGTAATATTTGGCAGTCGTCAGTCTACAGACGACTGTCGACTGACCGAGGCCCTTGAAGCGTCAATATCATTCCCTGTTATCTTTAAACCCAAAAAAATAAAGATTGGTAACAAAGTTATGGCTCTTGCCGACGGCGGGATCAGAGAAAACTGCCCAATATCGGTTGCGGCAAGGATTGCGGGGGTTAAAAGGATTATCGCGTGCGATCTGGGCTATTGTGGTCAAGTTAAAGGGGATTTTAACAAAAAGAACATCATGGACGTTTTCATGCAATGTCTGGATTTGACGACCTCTTTTTCACAGATCAACAGATATATCAATGATGATATCTTCTTGAAGAAAAAAATAGCAGTAAGGATCATCAATCCTGGCATCTTTGATGTGCATCCTTTTGATTTCAAGGAGATCCCTGCGATAATGGACCGGGCCACAAAAACAGCGCGGTTTATATTCTCAAAGTTTAAAAAGCCGGATGCCTTCTTCAAATACTGGCAGACGGACCCTTTCAGAAAAGAATATATGACGATGGAGCATATAGGGAAGAAGGAGACGAATGCGTTTCAGGTGGTGGATTTTGGGTGAGCAATAATCTTTGAATATACCTTGACATATTCAATCTAAAGTGTTATACTTTGAATATAAATAATAGTATTCAAAGGCGGATTATGAAGTATTCAAAGTATATCGCAGGCCATTATAAGAGTCAAGGAAAGCATAAAACCTTTACTCCTACATCTATAAACCAACCATTTGACTGGCAGGACAAGAAGATCGATCTGTTATTAGCACAAGCGATGCGGTACTTGGGTGAGCTTGACGCCTATTCCACGCTAGTCCCTGATGTTGACTTTTTTATCAAAATGCACGTTTTAAAGGAAGCTACACAATCAAGCCAAATAGAAGGTACCAAAACCAACATTGATGAGGCTTTATTGCCCAAAAATGATGTTGATCCTGATAAAAGGGACGACTGGAGTGAAGTTCAAAATTATATCAAAGCAATTAACCATGCGATAGAGCAGTTGCGTCATCTGCCGGTTTCAATAAGGTTGATAAAAGACGCACACGGCATATTATTGTCTGGGGTTCGCGGATACAGCAAAAATCCTGGGGAGTTTAGGATTAGGCAAAACTGGATAGGTGGCCGAACGATCGAGGAGGCTTCATTTGTGCCTCCACAATATAATGAATTGAATGACCTAATGGGAGATCTCGAGAAATTCATTCATAATGATAAGACAAATATACCGGATATCATCAAAACGGCTTTAGTTCATTATCAATTTGAAACTATCCATCCATTTCTTGATGGCAACGGCAGAATAGGAAGGCTGTTAATAACGCTTCATCTTGTAAGCTTGGGAATATTAAAGAAGCCCACACTTTATCTGTCAGATTACTTCGAAAAGAATAGAATTCAATATTATGATGCCCTGTCAAAGGTGCGGGTCTCAAATGATCTTGAACAATGGATTAGGTTCTTTCTTTCGGGAGTTGCGGAAACAGCTAAAAAGGGGAAAGAAACATTTGAGAAAATAATTGTATTGCGCAGAAAATATGAGGATAATATTGAGTCTGGGATGGGGATAAAACGGCAAAAGCTCGGCAAGCAGCTTCTTCATAAGCTGTTCTCTAAACCGACGGTAACAGTACATGAAATTGGAAAAATGATTCCTGTGACATTCCAGACAGCGAGTACATTGGCAAAAGAGTTTGAAAAACTGGGATTATTCAAAGAAAAGACAGGTTATTCAAGAAACAGAATATTCTCTTTAACAGAGTATATTAATCTATTTAAAAAGTAATGGAGGCAAAATGAACAATTTCAATACAAAAGCGGGATTAATCTGGAATATAGCTGAGCTACTGCGAGGGGGCTGGAAACAACATGAATATCAAGATGTGATCCTTCCTTTAGTCGTGCTCAAACGTCTTGACTCGATCTTTTCAAAGGTAAAAGAAAAGATCATGGCTCAGCATAATAAATACAAAGGTAAAGTTAACATTGATCCAATATTGAAGGCATCAAGCCTGGGCTTCTACAATATCTCGCCATATGATTTTGAAAAGCTTCTTGAAGATCCGAAGAATATAGCGAAGAATTTACGCCACCATATAAATGGTTATAGCGACAACGTTAAGGAAATCTTTGCAAAATTCGACTTTGAAAAACAGCTGTCGCGTCTTGAAGGCGGCAACCTTCTATACCTCATAATAAAGGAGTTCAATAAAGTAGACCTGCATCCCGAAACGGTTAGCAATCACGAAATGGGTTATATTTTCGAGGAATTAATAAGAAAATTCAATGAGCAATCGAACGAAACCGCAGGAGAACATTACACTCCGAGGGAAGTTATTAAAGTTATGGTTGAGATACTATTTGCTCCGGATAAAGAGCAGCTCAAACAAAAACATAAAATTAGAACTGTTTACGACTGTTGCTGCGGTACCGGCGGTATGCTTACTGTAAGCAAAGATCATATATTAGAGAATATAAATGAGAAAGCTGCCATTTACCTATACGGACAGGAATTAAATCCCGTAACATACGCGATCTGCAAATCAGACATGATGATAAAGGCTGAAAATCCGGATAATATCAAAGGCGGCGACAAGGACAACACAAAAGCAAGTACGCTTTCCTGCGAACAATTTGCAGGAACCTCATTTGACTATTGTCTGACTAATCCTCCTTACGGTGTTGACTGGAAAAAGGACAAGGAAGCGGTCGAAAAAGAGGCGGAGCGGGGTTATGCGGGCAGATTTGGTGCGGGTCTTCCGCGAATATCTGACGGACAGCTGCTTTTCCTTCAACATTTGATCTCAAAGATGCGAAATCCGAGCGATGGCGGATCCCGTATCGCGATCGTTTTAAATGGTTCTCCGCTTTTTACTGGGGATGCAGGTTCGGGAGAAAGCGAAATAAGACGATGGATCCTTGAAAAGGATCTGCTTGAGGCGATAGTGGCTTTACCGGACCAATTATTCTATAACACGGGCATTAATACTTATCTGTGGTTCTTGACTAATAGAAAGGACGCAAAACGAAAAGGCAAGGTGCAGTTGATCGATGCGAGGTCATTTTATGAAAAAATGAGGAAATCGCTCGGGAATAAGAGGAACATGATATCTCCTGCAAACAGGAAAGATATTTACGATATCTACAAACGCTATGCAGAGAGTGAACATTCAAAAACATTAAAAACTACGGATTTTGCGTATAGGCAGATAGTGATCGAGCGGCCGCTTAAGCTTAACTTCCAGGTGAATGAAGAACGAATGAAAAGGCTTCAGGAAAACAAAACATTCTCAAATGACACCCCAAGCAAGAAGAAAGGTGCCGCCGGCGATAAGGAAAACAAAGAATGGCAAAGGTTAAGGGACAATATTATTTTATGCTTGGATAATGCTCCAAAGATACTGTATAAAAATCGCGAAGAATTCATAACTGATATAGAAAGGATACTTGAGAAGTCAAAGATTAACGTTCTGGCTAATATATTTAAGATTATCTGGCAGGAGTTGTCAGAGAGAGATGATACTGCGGATCCATGCAAGGATAAAGAAGGAAATATTGAGCCGGACAGCGAGTTGAGAGATACGGAAAATGTGCCGTATGGCCAGGATATCCATGAATATTTCTTAAAAGAAGTAAAGCCATATGTTCCTGACGCATGGATAAACGAAAATGTCAGGGATCATAAGGACGGAAAGATCGGAAAGGTGGGCTATGAGATACCTTTGACGAGGTATTTCTACAAATATGCCCCACCAAGACCACTTGAAGAGATCGAGACGGATATTGAGAAGGTCGAGAATGAGCTTTTGGAGTTATTAAAGCAGTTATAAATATGGCACAAACAATCAAATTCAAAAAACAGCACAAAAGATATCCTGAATACAAAGATTCAGGAATTGAATGGATTGGAAAGATTCCCGGTACGTGGAAATCTGATCGACTAATACATAAACTTATTAATAACGATGGTGGGGTTTGGGGTGATGATGATCCGCTTGGACAGGGGACAATTGTATTAAGGTCCACTGAGATCGATATGGATGGGGATCTAAAAATCGATAACCCTGCAACAAGATTATTAAGCAAATTAGAAATCGAGAAAGCAAAATTGCTGGAGGGCGATCTTCTCATCGTTAAATCTAGTGGAAGTGAGTATCATATTGGTAAAACTGCTATTGTCACAAAAGAAGTTGCTAGTGATGGGTGCGTCTTTTCAAACTTTATTCAAAGGCTCAGAGTCAATAAAGAAATAAATCCAAAGTTACTCTATTACATCTTAAATAATGTATTAGGAAGAGAGCAAATAAATTATTTGGGGCTAACAAGCTCAGGACTTGTTAATATTTCCCGGGGAACCATTAATCAAGTAGTAATTCCCACGCAAGCTATAGAAATTCAATCGCACATTGTCTCATTCCTTGACCAAAAAACCGCCTTGATTGATCAAATATTAGAACAAAAACGCAAGCTAATTGAGCTCCTCAAAGAAAAGCGTGCGGCGGTGATAAATCAGGCGGTGACAAGAGGGCTTGATTCAAAAGCCAAACTTGTTGATAGCGGGATTGAGTGGATCGGGAAAGTGCCGGAGGGGTGGCGGGTGGAGAAGTTGAAGTATATTGTAAATCTCCGTAGAAGTCAGAGCCCAGATAACAACAAGAAATATCTCGCATTAGAAAACATTGAAAGTTTTACAGGTCGATATTTGGAGAGTGAAATTGAACAAGACCCAGACAGCATAACGAATGAATTTCAGCTTGGGGATGTACTTTTTAATAAATTAAGGCCATATCTGGCAAAAGCACTTCTTCCGGATTTTGATGGTATCTGTACCGGCGAACTGCTTGTCATGGAGCCACGGAGGGATAAAATTAATTCACAATATCTCTTTTGTCGAGTCCTTTCAGATGACTTCTTATCACTTGTTGACAACTCTACATATGGGGCAAAAATGCCAAGAGCCAGCTGGGATTTTATCGGGAATATTCGAATTGCATTTCCCGATACAAATATCCAAGAACAAATATCGGAACACATTAAGAATGAGCTGTCCAAAGTTGATGCTCTTGCAGATAAAATTGGCAAATCGATATCCCTGCTTCAAGAATACAAATCCTCAATCATTTCAAATGTAGTGACGGGGAAGGTGGAGGTGTAGGGGGAATGTCAAAGGAAAGACATCTGTATTCCGAAAAAGTTGATTTAATCAATAAAGCGAGAGAATCTGCTCTGGCTGCTGTTCAAATATATAACAATCCTCTAACAACATTTAAGTCGGAGTCTTTTATTGTGCTCTTCATGATTGCCTGGACATATCTTCTTCACGCGTACTATAGGAGTAAATCGATAGATTACAGATATTATGAGAAGAGAAACAAAAGGAAAAAGTTTAAAAAGAATAAAGATGGTAGTGTTAAATATTGGGATTTAACAAGTTGTCTCGATGAAGAAAACCGCCCTCTTGATGTTGACACGACTAATAATCTCAAATTTCTAATAGGGTTAAGAAATCAAATTGAGCATAGGAAAGCTAACCATTTGGATTCGTACCTATCTGCTAGATATCAGGCGTGTGCAATAAACTTTAACTATTACATCAAAAAACTATTCGGTGATAGACATGGATTGGACAATATGTTGGCATTGAGCTTGCAATTTGCTGAGCTTGATTATTCACAATCAAAAACTATTAGGGATAAAGACAATAAAATACCACAGGAGATAAAATCATATATAGCTAAATTTGATAGTACATTATCTGAAGATCAAATCATAAGCGAAAGATATGCCTATAGAATATTATTTACAAAGGTCATAGCAAAAAGAGCAGGGCAGGCTGATCGAGTAATTGAATTTCTTGATCCTAAATCACCCCTTGCCGAAAATATCAAGAGAGAATACTGGGTTAAAGAGGAAACTGAGAAAAGGAAGTACTTGCCTAAAAATATCGTTGAAGAAGCTCATAAGGCAGGATTCGATGATTTTAATATTGCAAAACACTATAGAATATGGAAACAACATAATGCAAAGGAGACATCAAAAGGATATGGTTTTCAATTACCAGACAGATGGTACTGGTACGAAAAATGGAAGGACTTTGTTCTGTCATACTTAGCAAAACAAAAGGAGATCAATAATCATGGAACTTAAAGAATTTATCAAGAAAGTGCTAGTGGATATAACTTCGGCAGTTAAGGAGGCTACAATAGAAGCACATCAAATAATCGAAATATACGGAAGTCCAGAAAATCGACATGTAGAATTTGATATTGCGGTATCAGTTGAAGAAACAACCTCAAAGTCCGGGAAGGCAGGGGTGAAAGTATTGCAGTTTGTTGAAGCAGGCGGGGACATAAATCGAGATAATAAGAATTCTACTGTTAGTAGGATTAAATTTGGTGTGTGGATTGATAATATGTCAGCAGACGAAAGAAGCAAGCTGAATACTCAATTGAAAGGTATTAATAAGCAAAATTATCATCCTTTGGATGTGGGCTAATGATAACTAATACAAAAGAACTCGGTTTCGAAGAATTTATTGAAAAACATCTTATTAGTAGCCAGTCATATTGCAAACTGAAACCAGGCGACTTTGATAAAGCGATTTGTTTTGACAAAGATACAGTCATCGGGTTTATCAAGAAAACACAGAGTAAAGAATGGAAGAAACTGCTTGATCAGCATGGGGAAGATGCGGAAAATCGGTTTTTTAAGAGGTTGGACGAGGAAATAAGGGCGCGGGGGATATTGGAAGTGCTCCGCAGCGGAATAAATGATCATGGGATTAAATTTGACCTCGCGTATTTCAAGCCGGAAACAAAGCTGAATGAAGAGACACTGCAAAAGTATAATTCCAACATCTTTAGTGTTGTCCGGCAATTGAAATATAGTGAAAAGAACGAAAATTCAATAGATATGGTGATCTTTATTAATGGATTGCCCATATTCACGATAGAACTCAAGAATCAGTTGACGGGCCAATCGGTAAAGAATGGCATAATGCAGTACAAAACAGACCGTGATCCGAGAGAAAAGCTTCTTTCATTCAAACGATGCCTGACTCATTTCGCGGTTGATACTGAGGTCGTATTTATGACAACGAAGCTCGAGGGATTAAGGACCAGATTCCTGCCATTCAATAAGGGCAATAATAATTCCGCCGGAAACCCTGTCGCGGAAGGCAAATATAAAACGCATTACTTTTGGGAAGAAGTGTTATCTCCTGATAGCATTCTTGAGCTCGTAGGCCGGTTCGTGAACATTCAAAAGGATGAGAAGGAAGACCAAAAAGGCAAAAAATATACGGAAGAGACATTAATTTTTCCAAGATATCATCAGCTGGATACGGTTAAAAGGCTTGTGGCGGATTCAAGAGAAAACGGGGCTGGCAAAAACTATCTAATCCAGCATAGTGCGGGAAGCGGAAAAAGCAATACGATCGCATGGACAGCTCACCGACTTTCCGCGCTTCACAATAGCGAAGATCAGAAAGTATTTGATTCTGTAATAGTTGTTACAGACAGAAGAGTCTTAGACAGGCAGCTGCGCAATACAATAATGCAGTTTGAACAGACAGCCGGTGTGGTAAAGCCGATAATAGAAGGTTCAAAAGAATTAAAGGAAGCACTTGAAGCCGGTGAAAAGATTATAACTACAACATTGCAAAAATTCCCTTTCATCGTTGGAGTTGTCGATGAATTGCCCGGGAAAAAGTTTGCCGTGATAATTGACGAAGCCCATTCCTCCCAAAGCGGAGAAAGCTCAAAAGGGCTGAAAATAGTGCTCAAATCTTCGGGTAAAGAAAACGAAGAAGAGACCCTGGAAGAGGCGGAAAGAGAGGATGATACAAGCAAAGAAGAAACACTTGAAGACATGATCCTCAAAGAAATGCGGGGAAGAAGATCAAAATCCAATACAATAAGCTTTTTTGCCTTTACAGCCACTCCAAAACAAAAGACACTTGAGGTTTTCGGCGATAAGAGCCCTGTTGACAATAAATTCTATCCTTTTAGTCTTTATTCGATGAAACAGGCGATCGAGGAGGGCTTTATCCTTGATGTGTTAAAAAATTACACGACATACCAGGTCTATTTCTCATTGATTAAGAAGATTGAGAACGATCCTGAATATGAAAAGAAAAAAGCTCAGCGCATGCTTCTAAATTATGTTGAGAAGCATGAGCACGCAATAAATAAGAAGGTTTCGATAATATCCGATCATTTTGCCAAAAATATTTCACATCAGATAAACGGCAACGCAAAAGCAATGATAGTAACAAGATCGAGACTGCATGCAGTGCGATTTAAAATCGCCATGGATAAATATTTGAAAGAAAAAGGATACCCCTTTAAAGCTTTGGTGGCATTTTCGGGAAAGGTGAAGGACGGTAAGCTTGAATATGCCGAACAACAGATGAACGGCGGCATCCCTGAAAAGAACACGGCTGAAGAGTTCAAAAAATCTGAATATAAATTCTTGATATGCGCGGATAAGTTCCAAACGGGCTTTGATCAACCTCTGCTTTCGGTTATGTATGTTGATAAAAAGCTTGGCGGAGTAAACGCTGTGCAAACATTAAGCCGATTAAACAGGGTATGTCCTAACAAAGATGAGGTATTTGTCCTGGATTTCGTCAACGATACTGACGATATTAAAGAATCTTTTCAGCCCTATTATGTGTCAACCGTCCTTTCGGAATCTACGGACCCCAATTTATTACACGATCTGCAAAGAGATATATTAAATTTCAGGCTATTTAGCGAAGCCGAGATTGATAACTTTGTGGAGTTGCTTTATCTAGGAAAAAGTCCGGCCCAATTAAACAGTTTCCTTGATGTTGTTGCGGAGAGATTTGCGCATTATCTGCCGGAGGAACAGGATGATATGCGCGTCAAGTTCATTGATTATATAAGAAAATACGCGTTTATCGCGCAAATAATAACCTTTGAGGATACGAGGCTTGAGAAACTTTATATCTTTCTTAGGAATCTGTATAAGAAATTGCCGGCGAGGAAGAATCCTCTTCCATGGGAAATACTTCAAAGTATTGACATGGAATCATATAAGGTCATCAAAGATAAAGAAACCAGGATATTCCTTGAAGATGAACAGGGGTTGATCAGGCCAATTGAAGGAGCAGGGCGAGGCAAATCTCAGGATGAATTGGACATGCTTTCGAGGATCATTAAGGATATTAACGATAAATTTGGGACAACTTTTAGCACAGACGATAGGGTTATATTGAACAATTTAGGGAAAAAGCTATTAGACAATGAATCATTGAGCGGATCCATACAAAACAATGCCCGTGATGTAGCAAAGATAAAGTTTGATGAAATCTTTCAACAGGAGCTGATCAATATGTTGAATCAGCATTTTGATTTCTATAAAAAGCTTGACTCTAATATTGATTTGAAGGAATATGTTAATCAGAAATTGTTCGATTATGTAAGTAAAAAGGTGACGAAGAATGCCGATTGAACTTACAAGAGGCTCCGAAAATATAAACAACTTCTTTTCAGCAGTAAGTGAGCTGAAGGAGACGAACTTAACCGCTTATATAGCATATTTTATAAAAATGTTCCCAGATCGCATTGGTAATATCTTTCTTGAAAAGAGAGAACATATAATAAAGATAAGAATTGAGCACTTCGCACAAAAGAGTGATCGCTACGATATCGTGATGGAGACCGACAGAAGAAATATCATCATTGAGGCAAAGCTCGATTTTAAACAAAGGAAAAGACAAATTGCAAGATATATTAAAAATATTGTTAAAAGTAAAAAAAGAACGACATTATATTTACTCGATTACGGTTCTTATAAATCAACGAGTTGGATTCGAGATATTAAAGAGGGCCTTCCCAAGAGAGTTGAGATAAAATATGTTACATGGAGTGACATTCATAAGGAATTCGTTAAATTGTTAAGATTCAAAAGCTCAAAAGCGATCGATGAATCAGCTTATTACATAGCAAAAGAATTTAAAAATTATATGGAGGTAAATAATATGAGCAGTAAAAAACGTAAGGAAGTATATGTGAGGGATCTACAAGGTGATTCAGTTGAATTGTTCTTTAAGTATCATATTTATAAAAGTCAAACAAAATTCTTCAAGTCGGCTCAGGGGAATATGTATTTTGCTCCATATTTAACTGGTCGTGCACCAAAGGACTTCGCAGAAAGATCAATGATAAAAATAGAGCCGGGAATAGCCTGGATAGCGCCAATATTAGATATTCAGGTATTAAGAAGAAGTGGAATAAAAGAATATTTAAAGTCTAAAGGGCACAATAAATACAAAGAAGCTGTAAAGGAAATATACAATGAAACCAGAAGCCCTGAATTGATGATCTTGTTATTAGGGGAACCATTCCAGGCATTTCTGACGCCAATATCTAAGGGGAAACTTGGAATACATGGGGCTATGGGTGCAAGAAGTTTTACATTTCAGGAGTTATATCAGGCAGCAGGAAGAGGAGGGTTGAATAGTGCCAAATGAAAATGAACGGTTAGGGGTTGCAAATGGGGGCAACCGTCCCTCCGGCAAATGATGTCATCGAGTTTAGTAAAAATATTGTATACTATTATAAGGCTTTGAAGGTTAGGAAGCGGTCTGCCAAGCCTCCTTCGGGAGTCATTGATGGGGGAAATGCGCGTCCCCCCAAAGCCAATGAGGAGAAAATTATGGATAAAGAGGAAGAGAAGATATTTGAGAAAATGGCGCAAGGTTTTATGCAGAAAGGTGCTATTACACCGATTGAATCGAACACCAAACATATTCACCTGTATTTAACGAGAGTGGACAAACAGGGATATGAACACGAATCTTTCGGGGTTAAAGTACCGTCAAATATGTTTACCAAATATTCAAAGAATACTGATTGACAGTCATTTGCGGCAGATCTATAATTTTATTTGCGCCTGAAGGTGTCGGAGCCTTGTTAAAAGGCAGACGTTCCGAACCAAGCATTTGAGCATGAGTTCGCACCAGAGGGCGTTTTTTTGTTATATGATAATCCCAAATTAAAAAACTAGCTTTCATATAATCCGGTGGCATTGTCAAACCTTGCCCTCCATTGAGCACTAATGTAAAATCAAAGAGATGAACACAACAGAAGACAGTCCGCTTAAAAAGATATATAGCAGATCTGATCAGGCCGGTAGGAAAGATCTTGCGGGTGAGCATCCGTTGAACGATCCTGTCCAGGTCGCCATGATCATTGTGTTCCTTATCGTATGGATAACAGACTCGTTCTTCCTCCACATGACAACATCCGCTGCAGCAGGCGTTCCGTTACTGCTTAGGGCCCTGTGCGGGATATTGTTGTTATGCCTGTGGCTATATCTGACAAAAAGCGCGCTGAATATTGTTTTCGTTCAGACAAGAGAGGTCCCTTCGGTAATAAGACAGGGGCCTTTTGCTTATGTGCGCCATCCAATATATTTAGGTTCGATATTGCTGTATGCGGGACTGTCAATCATCACTTTTTCTATGGCTTCCTTTTTCCTGACAGCCGTTGCGGCGGTCTGGTATAACTATGCCGCGGCCTATGAAGAAAAACTGCTGCTTAATAAATACGGCAAAGATTACTCGGAGTACATGGAACAGGTCCCAAGATGGATGCCGAGGATAGCACAGGGGAAGAAACATACTTGAAACACAGTCAGGGATGTATCCCCCCTATATAAACCCGAACTTCGCCTTCGGCTTCTGTTCTTCTTTTATTATTTTATTTATTGCCCTGAAGATATCAATAATATCCTTGTCATGACGGTCGACCGTGCGTTCTAGCTCGGCAAACTTTTGTGCGAGTTCCTTATTAAAAGAAACTATCTGTCTTATTTTCACGAACGCACGCATAATGGCGATGTTGA
Source organism: Candidatus Saganbacteria bacterium (assembly GCA_026387835.1). Classification (NCBI taxonomy): domain Bacteria; kingdom Bacillati; species Candidatus Saganbacteria bacterium. The sequence continues at coordinate 27,910 of JAPLKZ010000004.1, read as the reverse complement.
CCATGATGGCACGTTCGCTGTTTAAAATGCCGGAAAGCATGGCTATTCCCTGTTCAGTAAATACGAATGGGTAATGTCTCCTGCCGCCATAACTTGACATCGCATTTTGCGATATCAAGTCGGGAGAAAGATCTTGCAATGATAAGTATTCGTTCTGGGTCAGCTGAAACATAAAATCCTCAGGAAACCTTTTAATATTGCGTTTCACCTGTTCATTTAAACGTCCGGTAGATACCCCGTAAAATGATGCAAGATCTGCATCAAGTATTACTTTTCTACCTCTGCTCAGAAATATCTTTCCTTCTATACTTTCGGCTGAAATTATCAGATTGTTGGATTTTTCAACACCTATATTCTTTAACCTCTGCTTAATAATTGCACTTTTAGGCATAAATACCTCCTTTTTAGCTTAAAGCTTACAGCTTATAGCTGTCTTATGAGCAATTTAACCGCCACAAATCACTGAGCGAAGCTGATGTATGGGGCCGTTCCGCACGCACTGGTTTACGGGACGGGTTGCTTTCTGGTCGGCAAATAAAGTTTGATGACTTTCACATCAGAAGTTCTTGCTGGTTAGTTCGATCGTGGTGATCAGAGTGGCAGTGCCAATGTCCAGGTTTATAAGGATCTTAACAACGCCAACGTTTTTGGCAAGCCACATATCTACGGTGACGATCCTGGCTGAAGAAGGGTTGATTGTCCTTAGCTTAAAACAATTGGTGTAGTTCGCGGCCGGGGTTGTGACATCTTCCTTATTTACAACGGTTGTTTCGATGGTCCCATCGGTATACCAACTTGCTCCGACAAAAAGAGGAAAAACGAGCATGTTTGACGGTTGGGTTTTCACATAATCCGGCGAACCATAGTCTTTAACGTCCGAGTCAGTTACTCTGACCAGGCTTTCCGAGGTTTCGATCAGTGAACCTCTGAAAGTCTCATTCTTTTGTTTCTGTACTATTTGGCTGCCAACTGTCGAGAAACCATCAAAGCCGGTGCGCAGAATAGAGACTTCGGTTGTGGCGCTGGATAGACTGCGATAGGTCCAGCTGAAGCCATCGGTATTCGGAAAATACTCCCGCCCTTCACTAGTGGTTGACACTATCTGACCGCAGCCTGTCACGATCATGGTCAGGAATAAAGCGCAGAAAATAAAAGCGGTTATTTTTTTCTTAAATAGCCAGGCCTTCATGATTTTCTTATTATATTTGTATTCCTGGTATTGCATTCAAAATATTATACGCCCGCAATATCAAGTATTTCAATATCTTGACACCATTTATGTATTACGCAATAATACAACAAGTGAACAGAAAAACTTTTTTCTTTCTCATTTTATTTATTTTTACGCTGACGTGCTCCGGTTGCGGCAATCTTTTTAACACGGGGGCCTCATCGATACCAGGACTCCAGCTGGTGTCTTCGTACGATGACGGGAAACTTTATGTGACCAATACGGCCCCGGGAGTCAACCAATTATATGTAGTGCAGCTGAAGGGGACTTTTTATGAAATGGGCATGCAGTACGGCTTCCTTACAAGGACCATGCTTGCCGAAATATACCAGAATGGGATGGATTATTTTACGGCGCACGGCGCCTCTTATGAGGCTGTGGCCGCCATGGGGCAGGTGGAATATGATGTCCAGTACGATTACATGAAAGACCTGATCAACGGCATGGCCGAGACTTCAGGCCTGGGCCTTGAAAAACAGAAGATAGTATCCGGGCTCATGGGCATGCTGTTCGGGTGTTCAGGCATCGCCGCATGGGGGGACTACACGACTGACGGAGCGCTCGTATTCGGCAGGAACTGGGATACGGCAAAGGGGCCTTTTTCAAACCTTTCAAAATACGTGACGGTCGTCGTCTACAATCCGACGGGATACAGCCACAGCGTCGTAGACATCAACTATCTCGGCTCGATAGCCCCGCAGACACTATTGAACGATGCGGGACTTTTCATCGACCTGCAGAACGGCCAGGTATCCGATCCTCATACAGATCCTTCGATGATCCCGACTTCGATGAAGCTTTTTTCTGTCATGCTGGAGCAAAGCACACTTGACGGCATCAATGCGGCTTTTGATGCCACACAGACCAATATGGGACTGATCATAAACGCCGCCGGTACAAATGATGCTTTTTCTTATGAATGGGCGACCTACGGAGGCAAGAGAAGGGGTGCAGATACACCGGGGCTTTTATCGACCTCAAATCATTTTGTCGACCCGAGGTGGACCGGGCTTCCGACAGTTGCGGCGGGACTTGCCGGAGGATACACTCTTGAGCGCAGGGCAAACCTCCTGGCACTGGGAAATGCAAATAAAGGATCGATCAATGCCCAGAAGATGATGGATATCCTTGATACGACGATTCCCTTAGGCGGCCCAACATTCCCGGATGACAGCATCTACGCGACATTTTACCAGATCGTCGCTGTCCCTTCACTAAAGCAGTTATGGGTCAAATCCAGAGGCTACAGCGGCTGGGAGAGGATCGAAGCAGGATCCTTGTTTGAAAGCCGCTGATATTGCAGCACGGATTGCGAACTACCTGAAATTCCCCGATAAAACAGCCGATACTGTCCTGAGGCGCATTATGATGTTCAGTATACCTTCACAAATACCGTTACACGGCCGAAATGACGGGCGTTTTGTGATGGATTATCTGAAGACCGTGCACAGGCAGAGGCTTGTGGACGCGGAATTTTTCCTGAGCCACGGAAGCGAGTCGCGGCAGCTGTCCTTCCCGAATATGATGAAGTTCGCGGTGTTCAGGACGCCCGTGCCGGCGGACGTGGGACTGACAATTGAATGCCTCGGCAGGGAGTTCACGGTTTCCTGCTGCGAGACGGGGAAAGCAAAGGAAGGACAAGAACTGCTACAACAAGACCTGACAAAAAGTTTCGTCCTGGAAGGGTCCGCTCCCGGTGAGAAAATAAACCTCAGGCATCTGGTGCCGGTGATAGTCGGCCGCAGCGCGTTCGTGCATGTGAGCAACAGGATCCCGCTGCCTGAAAGGTATCCCGACCTCGCATTTGCCGTCGAAAACACGGGAAATAACGAAGTGCGGGTCTTTGCGCTCGGAGCAGAGGCAATTGTCAGTAGAAATTATACGGGCCTGCACGTCCTTGATCATACGGCACGCGACGGGATAGCCTGGTACAATGCCTCGGTCATGAGAAGCCTTGTACCGATGCTGTTCGGCGGGATATTGCCGGACCCCGAAAGCCAGTTCCATTTTTGCAGGTACCCGGAGCATTCAAGATATTTCAGGCATGATAACTTGATCCCGAAAGACCCTATACTTGACAGGATATGCGAACGATGTGCGCATTACGCTTTCGGTATGCTCTTCAATGACCTCGGGAAAGTAACAGGATACCTGAGCCGATCCACCCCGCCGACGCAGCTTCTTTTCGGGGCGAACTTTGCAAAGGGAGCGCAAGGCCCGATAAGGGTACTCGATGTGGTCAATCCTGGGATATTTGAAAAACCAACGCCTTATGAAGAGATGGTGGAAAGTTCGGTGGGGGCGTATAACAGAATGTTCACGGGAGAGTGAACTATTGGTTCCGGACTTTATTATTTATTGTCGGGCCAAATTATTTGTAAGGCCCTAAAAGACGCGTACTCGGACCCGTTTTTTTTAACTTTATTTAAATAATCCATGTGCTTTTCTCCGTCTTTCTCGATGATGAGCGCCGCGCTGTTGTGTACATACCATTCTTTGTCATTAAAAAGCTTAAGTATTTCCTGTGTAAACTCACCAGTGTCCGCACCGCTGATACGCAAAGCTTCAAGCGCCCTGTATCTCAATGTCCAATCATCGCTTTCCATCATCTTTCTAAGAGCCTGAAGCTTTTCAGGAGAAGGTTTCTTTCCCGCTTCAAGCCCCTGATCTTCAACGCCTTCCTTATCGAGCTTTTCAAGAGCTTTTGCAGCTGCGTTCTTATAAACCTCATATTTGCTGTTCAGCAGCCCGCGGAGTTCAGGGATGTCTTTTTTATACCAGTAGACATTTGAAGGGAGATTGACGGAGATAGAAGGTGCATGGCTCCATGCAAAAATAAAACTTGTTTCTGAACGGAGATTCAGCTTCCCCTCATGGGCAAGCAGTCTCAATACGGCCGAATTCTTGGACATTTCGGTAAGCCTGACATCTCTCATGACCACGTTCTTTGATTGTGTAGCCCAATAACCGCCCCGTAAAAATACTTCAGCCATGGTCGATGTCAGTTTTACTGCTGAGTCCGGGTCTATATTGCTTAAACCCCTGAGCCCGGTCTTTTCTATCTGCCGGATAACTGTCCTGTACGATGACAATAACACGCTTCCCGAAAGAGCTTTATATCCGAGCGAAGCGTCGGTCTCCTCATTATTTCTCATGACAAGCATGTTCGATACTAACAGCGACAGATAATCCTTTTCGCTCATGTTCGAATCAAAAATGCTCTGTAATCCCGGTATGCTGGCAGTTATCACATCTTTGTCTTTCCATAAGGATTCATCCGCGAACTCCAATGTTGCTGCGTTTTGTTTAACGGCAGTCAATACTACTTCTTTATCCTTCCTTATCAGGTCGTCCGCATATTTCAACGCATCGCTGTTCTGCCTGATAGCCGCTAATACAACTTCTTTATCCTTCCTCAGGAGGTCATCCGCATAACACAGTGCTTCACCGTCCTGTTTAACAGCAGCCAGTACCACTTCTTTATCATTGTTTAATAATTGATATGAAGACTGCAGTGCTTTTCCATATTGTTTGACAGCTGTAATTACTACATCTTTATCCCTTTTTAAGGAGTGATCCGCGAACATCAATGCCTGCCCGTTTTCTTTGACGCATGCCAATACCACTTCCTTGTCCTTCTTCAGAGCCTCGTCCGCGAACTCAAGAACCCCGCCAAAAAATCCCGCTGCTTCCAATATGAAACCCTTGTCATTCTTAAGAGAGCTATCCGCATGATAGAATGCTGCCCATGCGTTTTGTCCAGCAGCAGCCCTTACTACTTCTTTGTCTTTCTTTAAGGACGCATCTGCGTACTCCAGCGCATGTCCGTCCTGTTTAACGGCAGCCAGCATCACTTCCTTGTCCTTCCTTAAGGCTTCGTCCGCGATTTCCAAAGCCGTCCGGCTTTCTTTGACAGCTGCCAGTATGAATGATTTGTCCTTCTTTACGGAAACATCCGCATATTTCAGTACATCCCGATTGTATTTAAAGGCCGTCAAAAGAAATTCTTTGTCCTTACTAAAGGACGCATCCGCATACTTCATTGCGGCAGCGGAACGTTTAACGGCTTCTAATATAAAATCCTTGTCTTTTTTTAAAGAAGGATCCATTTCCTTTAAAGTATCAGGATCGGCGTTGACTTTGGCCAGGATGAGCTCTTTTTTTTCATCGGAAATAAAGACATCGACTTCCAGCTGGATGTAGGTTATTTTCGGACGTCCCTGAATGAACAATACACGGCTCGGTCTGAGCGCTTTGATATCCCCGTCCAGTCTGCCGTCCGCTTTGTCCAGGGCCTGCAGTTTCAGATAAAGTTTTTGTATCGTGTCGCAGGACGAGGTCGACCCTTCGCTGAACTGTATGGATGTGCGGATCCCTTTCTTTGCGGCCTCGGACAGGTCTTCACGGGTTATGACGCCGTCCATTTTCATATCCCTTACAAAATCTATTTCTCTCAACCTTTGGTAGAAGTAATCGATGACCAGCCCGCCGACCATTGTTATCTTTTCCATGTCTTTATCCTTTATTTTGGATTTGAGGGATTAAGTATATCTGTAGCTCTGTTTTGCGCAAAAACTGACCCGGTCTTGAGGCTGTCTTTTAAATATTCGATATGCTTTCCCTTTTCTTTCCCTATGATAAGACCGGCGCTGTTGTGTACATACCATTCTTTGTCATTAAATAGCTTATATATTTCAGGCGTAAATCCGCTCGTGTTCGCACCGCTGATGCGCAATGCTTCAAGCGCCCTGTATCTCAATGTCCAATCCTTGTCTTCCATCATCTTTCTAAGAGCCTGAGCCTTTTCAGGAGAAGGTTTCTTTCCCGCTTCAAGCCCCTGATCTTCAGTGCCTTCTTTTTCTATCTTTTCAAGGGCTTTTGCCGCTGCGTTCTTATATACTTCATATTTATTATTCAACAATCCGCGCAGTTCAGGGATGTCCTTTTTGTACCAGTAAACATTTGAAGGGAGGTTAACTGGTATTGAATCGGCGTGGCTCCAGACAAAATCAAACTGTGTTTTTACAGGTATCTTCATTTTACTTTCTGAGACAAGTAATCTTAATATGACCGAATTTTTGAACATCTCTGTCAGTCTTACATCTCTCCTGACAGCATGTTTTGACTGTGTGGCCCATAAGCCATGGGAGCCGTCAATTTCAGCCATGATCGAGGTTAATTCTTTAGCAGATTCCGGATCGATATTGCCAAGGCCTTTTAGTCCTGTTATTTCTATCTGCCCGGTAATCGTACGATATGATGAAAGCAGTATATTTCCCGAAAGAGCTGATCTTTGAAGTGAATCGTCGGTTTCCTCCTGATATTCCAAAAACGTCATATTTGATACGAACGATACAATATACTTTTCTTCATTCATATTCAGGTTGAAAATATTCTTTAATCCCGGCTTATTAGCCAATAACACATCCCTGTCTTTCTGGAGTGATACGTCGGAATGCTTGATCGCAAATCTGTCCTGTCTGACAGCGGCCAGCACCACTACTTTGTCCTTTTTGAAGGCATCGTCGGCAAACGACAGGGCATGTCCGTTTTGCATAACCGCCGCGAGTACAATTTCTTTATCCTTCTTTAAATGATCATCAGCCAGCTCAAGTGCCAGTCCATATTGTTTTACGGCTGCCATCATAAAATCCTTATCCTTAAGCAATGAAGGGCCGGCATATTTGATAGCATTGTTATACTGTCCGACCGCCTGCAGTATGAGATCTTTATCTCCCTTTAAAGAATCATCCGCAAACTGCAGCGCATATCCCTCCTGTTTTACGGCAGCCAAAACCACGTCTTTGTCTTTTTTAAGTGTTATATCCGCATATTCGATTGCACATCCGTTTTGTTTAACAGCCTCTATCATGAAGTATTTATCTTTTTTTAGCGAATCATCCGCATATTTTAATGCAGTCCAGGAACTTTTGACGGCAGACAAGACTATTTCCTTGTCTCTCTTAAATAATGCATCTGCACAGTTGAGCGCACATCCGTCTGTTTTAACAGCTTCCAATACGAATCCCCTGTCTTTTTTTAATGAATCATCGGCATATCCTAATGCCTTTCCGTCTGACCTGACCGCTGCAAGCACAACTTCTTTATCCTTCTTCAAGGAGGCGTCCATTTCTTCCAGGGCATACCATTTATCCCGGACTTTGGCAATTGCAAGCTCTTTTTTTGCGGAGATATCCGAATCATCAAGATCCAACTCTATGCTGACTTTATCTTGTTGTTGAGGTGTCAATGCTACTCCCTGCCGGACCCTTAATGTGTTAAGCAGTCCGTCATTAGTGCCGTCCTCTTTATCTATTGTCTGAAGTTTCAAGTACAGCTTTTGTATGACATCATAAGAAGAAATTATGCCTTCGTTGAACTTTACTGTCGTATCTATTCCGGTCTTTGCAGACTCGGCCAATTCTTCCCTGGTTATTATCCCGTCAGCCTTCCCGTCCCTTACTGCATCGATCTTCCTCAGTCTTGAATATATATCTTCAATATTCCACAAATCTGTTAGTGTTATTTTGCTCATGTCTCTGCCCCCTTTATTTTGGATTTGTTGGGCCAAGTATATCTTTAGCCCTTTCTTGCGCAAACTCTGATCCGGTCTTGATACTGTCTTTCAAATATTCAATATGCTTTTCTTTGTTTTTCTCGATGATCAGTGCGGCGCTGTTGTGGACATACCAATCTTTGTCATTAAACAGCTTGAGTATTTCCGGTGTAAGTTCGGCTGCATCCGCACCGCTGATGCGCAGCGCTTCAAGAGCTCTGTATCTCAATGTCCAATCTTTGTCTTCCATCATCTTTCTAAGAGCTTGAGCTTTTTCAGGCGAGGGTTTGTTTCCCGCTTCAAGCTCCTGATCTTCAACGCCATCCTTAGCTATCTTTTCAAGAGCTTTTGCGGCTGCTTTCTTGTACACTTCATATTTACTGTTAAGCAGGGAGCGCAATTCAGGGATGTCTTTTTTGTACCAGTAAACATTTGAAGGGAGATTGACAGGTATAGATGGTCTGCCACTCCAATCAAACTTATATGTTGTTATTTTGGGGGTCTCCATCTTCCCCTCCTGAGAAAGAATTTTTGCTATAACCGAAATATTTGACATTTCTATCAGCCTGATATCTCTCATGACACTGTATTTTGATCTCGTCGCCCAAAGGTCATGATACCCATATATTTCAACAATTATTGAAATTAATTTATTGGCCGAGTCCGGATCAATATTGCTTAACCCTTTAAGACCGGTTTTTTCTATCTGCTGATTGATCGTCCTGTAGGATGACAGCATTCCTTTTCCTGAATGCGCTAAAGCTTTAAGAGAAGCATCGCTTTCTTCGTAAAATCCCATAAGCAGAATATTTGAAACAAATAATGATAAATAATCATTTTGGCCTGTGTTTGAATTGTAAATATCGTCTAATGAGGGCACGGTAGCCAACACCACTTCTCTGTCATATCTCAAGCTGTCATCCGCATACTGTAATGCATATTTATTTGTTTTAACAGCAACCAATACAACTTCTTTATCCTTTCTAAAACTTCTATCTGCATATTGCAAAGCCCCTCCATTTTGTTTAACAGCCGCTAATACAACTTCTTTATCCTTTCTTAAGGTTTCATCCGCATACTGAAGTTCACTTCCGGCTTTTTTAACAACTGTCAATACAAATACTTTATCCCTCTTTAAGCTTTCATCCGCATACTGCAATACACCTCCAGATTCTTTAACTGCTGCCAGGACTACTTCTTTATCCTTCTTTAAGGTTTCATCCGCATATTCTATCGCCAATCCGATTTCATCGATCGCTGCCAGTACAACTTCTTTGTCCTTTCTTAAGCTTTTATCCGCGTACTGCAATGCAAATCCATTTTGTTCAACCGCTGCCAGTACAACTTCTTTGTCCTTCTTTAAGCTTTCATCCGCATGCTGCAAATATTTTCCGTCTTGTTCAACAGCTATCAGTACTATTTTTTTATCCTTCTTTAAGGTATTATCCGCATATTCCAAAGCCGCTCCATTTTGTTTAACAGCTGCTAATACAACTTCTTTGTCGTTCCTTAAGGTTTCATCAGCATACTGCAATGCCCCCCAATATTCTTTAACAGCTGCCAGTACTATTTCCTTGTCCTTTTTGAAGGGGGCATCCATTTCCTCTAAATTTCGCCAAAATCCTTTAACCTTATCTAATGCGAGTTCTCTTTTTTTTGCAAAATCAGAAGTACCCTTATTTTTTTCGATGACCGCTGATATGACTTTTTCAAAGTCTTTGCCGCGCCTTAGTACAATATCCCCGTATATAACTGCATCTCCATTTTGTTCAACCGCTGCCAATACAACTTCTTTGTCCTTCGTTAAATAATCCGCATATACCAACGCATTCCCATTTTGTTTAACAGCTGCTAATACAACTTCTTTATCCCTTCTTAAACTTCTGTCTGCATACTGCAATGCCTCTCCATTTTGTTTAACAGCAGCTAGCACTATTTCTTTGTTTTTTCTAAAACCTTCATCAGCATACTGCAAAATCTTCCCGCTTTGTTTAACAGCAGCCAGGACTATTTCTTTGTCCTTTTTTAAACTTTCGTCCGCATATTGCAACGCCCCTCCGTTTTTATTGACAATTGCAAGTACAAATTCTTTATCCATTTTTAAGTCTGAATGCGCATGCTCTAGCGCCGATCCGTTTTGTCCGGCTGCTGCCAATACGATTTCCTTATCCTTCCATAACGTTTTATCCATATATTGCATTGCCTCACTGTTTTGCTCAAGCGCCGCCAATACAACATCCTTGTCCTTTCTTAAGCTTTCACCCGCATACTGCAATGCCATCCCGTCTTTTTCGACTGCCGCCAAAACCACCTTTTTATCTTTTCTTGCGGAGGGTTCCGTATATTGTAAATGTTGAAAACCTCTTTTAATTGCACTGATTATGGATCTTCTTTTTTTAGCAGAAACAAAATCGTCGGTCTCTAAAAGTATGCTGACATCAGCGATCTGTTCTGTAGTCAATGTGATCCCGGAGCGCGATTTTAGCTCCTCAATATTTCCGTCCAGACTGCCGTCCTTTTTATCCATGGCTTGAAGTTTCAGATAGAGTTTTTGGATCGCGTCATACGATGAGGTTTTGCCTTCGTTGAACTGTATGACTGTGTTGATATTTTTATTTGAGGCCTCACCCAGCTCTTCCCGGGTTATGATACCGTCTGCTTTTCCGTCCTTTATAGAATCTATTTCTCTCAACCTTCTGTAGATATCTTCTATAGTCCGTGTGCCTGATAGTGTTAATATTTCCATGTTATTTTCCTCCGGTTATATGTCGAACATATTTTCAGGAAATTTCATGTGATTTTCGGGGGCTGAGGGGGCTGGGATTAGCGATTACAATCAATTCCCCGAAACATCGAGCGAGCCGATAAGCAGGGAAGGGGAGCCGCAGTTGTCGGCCTGGGCGAAGAATTCGAGGTCATTGCCTATTTCTTCCACCGAGCGGAGGAGTTCTATAAGATTGCCTGAAATAGTTATTCCTCTTACAGGATAAGTCGTTTTTCCGTTCTCTATCATGAGTCCCGCAGCACCGAGGGAAAAATCGCCTGACACCGGGTTTATCGTGTGAAGCGCCATTAAGCGCATTATAAGAATGCCTTTGGTTATTTTTGATATTATCTTCTCCCGTGAACTCGTGCCAGGCTCGACAAACATATTATTGGGGCCTATAACAGGAGGATATTTGAAACTGGCCCTTTTTCCGTTCCCTGTGCTTTTTGTTTTGTCCTTTGATGCGGTGTAAACGTTATACAAAAAGCTGTTCAGTACACCGTCTTCGACGATAATATTTCGCCGTTTTGGAACTCCTTCATCATCAAAAGGAGAAGTGCCGGTCCTGTCAGCTAATGTCCCGTCGTCTGTTATGGAAACTGTTGCTGAAGCTATCTGTTTGCCTGTCTTTCCCGCGAACAGGGACTTTCCTTTCTGCGTTGCATCTGCGGATATCATCCCTGAGATGACCTCAAGCATCTCCGCTGCCGTCTCATTATCGAGGACGACAGGAAGTTTCCCTGACTTGATCGTCCTGCCGTCTAAAAGCGCCATTGCTTTGGCAGCCGCTTTTTCGCCTGTCTGAACAGGATCAAGGCCCTTCCATTTCTTTTTAAAGTTGTAATAATATCCTTCTTCTTCACCTTCTCCGGACGAGCTGATTACCTGCGCGAATCCGCCGCAATAGTTAGAAGTATATGAACAATCGATACCCTTGGTATTTCTTATATGCACCTCGCTCTCGGATTCACAGTAGCCGGTATTCTCCGTCTTTTTTATTCTCGGGTCAAGGTTGTAAGCCGCTTTTTCTATCGCTTTTGTCAGTTCGATCTTAGTTTCGACGGGTACTGAAGCTATTTGGGGGTCAAATATATTCATTTCAGTATACGGTGAAGGTCCTGGG
>JAPLKZ010000004.1:0-16211 GCA_026387835.1 Candidatus Saganbacteria bacterium | reverse complement strand
GGTGAAGGTCCTGGGAAGATATTATTTTCGTCATAAGGGAAAATGGCGGAAATATCAAGAGTGCGTTTTATCAGATCGTCCGGGTCTCCGCCGCTTGAAAAAGAGAACCCTGCTTTGCCGTCCTTTATTACCCTGAGGGAGATGCCGAGTTCAGTCCCTTTATTTATCAGCGTGACCTTCTGGTCCCTTGATTCGATCAGGAGACTGTTTGACCTGACACAAAAGACCTCGGCGTCACAGTCAAGTTTATTTATAATGTATGAAGATAATTCCCTGAGGTCCATTTATACCTGCAGAGCGGTCACCGCGGTAATGGTCGCTATGTCGTCGACGCTGCAACCGCGTGAAAGATCGTTTATCGGCTTCGCGCATCCCTGCAGCAACGGGCCGAGCGCAGTGGCGTCCGCGAGCCTCTCGGTCAGCTTGTATCCGATATTTCCGGCATCAAGGTTGGGGAATATCAGGACGTTAGCGCGGCCCGCGACTTTGCTCTCGGGCGCTTTTTTCTTCCCGATAGAAGCGATAAGCGCGGCATCAGCCTGCATCTCGCCGTCAACAGCCAGGTCCGGGCTTTTTTCTTTTATCATTTTCAGCGCGGACTTCACTTTTTCGATGGACCCGCCGCTACCGCTTCCCATTGTCGAGAATGAGAGCATGGCGATCCTCGGCTCGCGGCCCATGAGCTTCCGGAAAGAATCTGCTGTCGAAAGCGTTATATCGCAAAGCTGTTTATCGTCGGGATCAGGGACTACACCGCAATCCGCGTAGAACAGCACTCCATTCACGCCGAACTGCGGGGTCTTCAACACCATTATAAAAAAGCTTGAAAGGATCTTAATCCCTTCGGCAAGTCCGACGGAATATACGGCTGCTTTGATAGTATGCGCGGTAGCATGGTCCGCACCCGTGACCATGCCGTCAGCATCGCCCTCGGCTATCATCATCGCGCCGAAGAACGGATAGTCGGTTGTCAGAAGTTTTTTTGCATCGTCATATGAGATATCGTGCTTGTGCGCCTTCATATTGTTCATATAGATCTCGATGTACCTGTCAAGTTTCGGCGAAGAAGAGGGGTCTACGATCTCTGCCTTTGAAAGGTCGATGCCGCTTGAAGCCGCGGCACTGTTTATCTTGTCCGGTGACCCGATGAGGATGAGACATGCGATCCTGCTTTTTAATATGAGATCAGAAGCTTTGATTATCCTGATATCATCTGTCTCGGGAAGGATGATCCTCTTTTGAAGCCTTTTTGCCTTGTTCCAGGTATTTTCTAGAAATTCCATTTTATTTTAATATAACAAAAACAACAGGTTTAATCAAACCGCCATGATCTTTTCTATCTCATGAAAAGTCGTCATATCTTTCTGCATCATAAGTTCAACGAGCTTATTCCAGACTTTAAAAGTTATCTCGCTGTCTCCCATGGCCCTGTGCCTGTTCCGGACTTCGATCCCCATGTGCTCGGCGACCGTATGCAGCTTGTAGTTCCTGAGGCCGGGAACGATAGTCCTGGACACTTTTACCGTGCAGGCGACCCTGTTAGTGAATTCTTTTTCCAGTTCTTTCCGGATATGGTATTTTAAAAAGCCGAGGTCAAAATCACTGTTGTGCGCGACTATTATGCTGCTCCCGGCAAAATCGATAAAATCCTGCAGTACTTGTTTGATACCGGGTTTTCCTTCCACCATGTCCTGCGAGATGCCTGTAAGACGTTCTATTTCAGGCGGGATAGGGCCTGTGGGCTTTATAAGCGTGGTAAATACATCTTTTTCGACCGGCCCCGCGGTCTTTATCGCTCCGATCTCGATGATCTCGCTTGACGCGGGGTCAAGCCCGGTCGTCTCGATGTCCACGATGATATAAGGCAGTTTATCTATCTCGTTCTCCTGCCTGTATCGGGACAGGAAAGGGAACTTTTTTTCAAGTTCGATGAACTCTTTGTCTTTCAAAAGATCGCTCACGTCGAGATCAACTCATACTTTCTAAGGCCGAGACCTATCTGCTCGCCGTAATCGAGCTGGATATTGTGATCGATGTCCGGCCAGGTCTTTTTTATTATATCAAAACCCGCCGCCTTGTTGACAAGGTCAACGCTTGCCTGGTCAATGGCAACAGGGTCAAGGGACGCGACGACACCTATATCCTTTACGATCGGAGGGTGATTGAAATTGTAACAATCGCAATTGGGCGACACATCGACGATAAAGTTGAAATAGCCGCATTTTTTCCCTCTGACCGCGCCGCAGCAATATTCCGCCATCTTTTCCTGGAGCGATTTCGGAGAGCCGTTCCACTCGATCGATATCGCATCGAAATCGCAGGTGACTATGCATTCAGCGCATCCGATGCATTTTGAGCGGTCTATGACGGCTTTCCCGTCTGTCAGAACGATCGCATCCTGAGGGCACCACTTGACGCAAAGTCCGCATCCCGTGCACTTTGGAGTTTTAACGGAAGGGGATACATCCGCGTGCATCTGCTGCTTGCCGGAGCGCGAGCCTAGCCCCATGCCGACGTTCTTTATCGCCCCTCCGAATCCCGTTACTTCGTGCCCTTTGAAATGGGTCATCACTATCATAGAGTCGATGTGATGGCAGGCGGAGCCGATATTCACCTCTTTAAAATGTTTAAGGTTAACAGGGACCTTGTAATAATCTTTTCCCTGCAGGCCGTCGGCTATGACGACAGGTGCAAAATCATAACCGTGTGCATGCGCGGTATTTATGTGGGAAACAGCATCGCCCCTTGTACCTTTATAAAGCGTATTCGCGTCCGTCAGGAAAGGCTTGCTGCCGAGTGCAGATATTTTTTCTGCTATGGGCATGACATTTTCAGGTTTAAGGTATGCGGTGTTGCCCATCTCACCGAAATGGACTTTTATCGCGGTGAGCTTGTCTTTTTCGATAAGATCATTAAATCCCGCTTTTTCAAATAAAGACACAAGACTCTCGGCATTAACATCCTCAATGGGCAAAAAATAAACGGTCGCATTTTCATCATTTGGATTTCGGATTTTCATTTATAAACTTCCGGCCGTCTGTCCTTCTGGATCGGTATCCTTTCATTCGCTTCTTTAATTTTGTCCGGGTCTATCGTGCAGGTCATCACGCATTCTTTGCCTCCGGCTTTTTCGACCGTGTTGCCGAACGGATCGAACACAACGGACTCGCCAGGATATTCGTATCTTTTGTCTTTCCCGACCCGGTTGCATCCGATCGTAAAAATGTGGTTTTCAATGGCTCTCGCTTTAAGGAGCGTCAGCCAGTGGTCTATCCTCACCGACGGGAACTGCGCGGGGACAAAAAGCATATTGATCCCTTTTGTCCATAGTTTCCTTGACAGTTCGGGGAACCTGAGATCATAGCATATTATCACCCCGATCTTCCCGAACCCGGTCTCCAGCGCGTCGGCGGTCTCGCCGTTAGCAAAATGCGTATTTTCACCGGTCGGGCTGAAGGAATGCGTTTTTCTATATTTGCCGGATATTTCTCCGGAAGGATCGGCCACAAAACACGTGTTATAAACTTTTTTTTCGGAAACTTCCGGTACTGAACCGGCTATAAGTACAGCGGACGACCTCCTGGCGTGATATTTGATGAAATCCATCGTCTCCTCTGACCATCTTTTTGCGATGCCGTGAAGATCGAGGTACGCGAATCCTGTCGACCACATCTCGGGAAGGACGATGAAATCCGGCTTGTACCTTCCGGCTTTTTCGATAAGATCTGCAGCAGTTTCAAAATTCTTTTCGGCCATAGCAGTCTTTATGTCCATCTGGATGAGGGAAACGGTTAATTTTTTCTTCATATCCTAACGGGCCTCCAGTTGTTCGGCTTTTTTGACGCAATCATACGCGTTCTTTATCTCGATCATATCCTGCCATGTCAGCCATTTCGGGGCATTCTTCTCTTTTGACTGGTTGCGCAGGAGATATGACGGGTGGAATATCGGCATCATCATAGTGTCCCTGCCTTCCATCTTGAACCATTTTCCCCGTATCTTTGAGATGGGCTCTTCGCTTTTTAGCATGGTCTTGCATGCCGGGGAGCCCGCGAGAACGATTATCTTGGGGGCGATCAGACTTATCTGCGCTTCCAGATAGGGATGGCAGGCTTCGATCTCGTCATTTGAAGGCGTCCTGTTTTCCGGCGGCCTGCATTTTACCGTATTTGTGATATAGACTTCATTTTCCCTGTCGATCCCGACCGATTCAAATATCTTTGTCAGAAGCTGGCCGGCTCTCCCGACGAACGGGAACCCCTGCACGTCTTCGTCGGCACCCGGGCCTTCTCCTATGAGCATCAGCCCGCAGGGTACCGGGCCCTTGCCGAAAACAACCTTGTTCCTCGTAAGATGCAATCCGCAATTCCTGCAGGTCTGCGCTTTTTCATTGACCTGGCTGTATGAAAGGCCGTCAAAGGATCTTGGCTTACTCGCGCTCATTTGCTTTTCAATATAACATTTTAACAGCGAAATTTCCACAAAAATTTGACGATAGATATATAGAGGGGGTAACCCTCTAAAATAGAAGCTCTGAGAGGCTCTGAATATGAAGATCAATATATACGAAGTCAATAATGATACGGAAAGCCAGGGAAAACTGCTTGGCGTCATACAATTTATTTCACAGAAATTGATGGTCGATTCGCCTTATAAGATCCTGGATGATATCGTCAACTTGGCGTATAAAAAAGCCATGAACGGTAACGGGAACGGAAAACACTACAGGCAGATACCGGTCCATCAGTTCAACACCGCGGATTTTGTCGAAGCTCTCGGCATAGAGACCTGGAAGAACGGCCTGATAATGGAGATCGCTGAATAGAGGCATTTCATTCCCCTCGGTCCCTTCACTCTAATACGGATACCCTGAAAATCGATACTATGTTATAATTTTTCCATAATGATGGTAAAACTATTTGATACAACGCTCCGCGACGGGGCACAGACGGAAGGCATTTCCTTCACGGTGGAGGATAAGATAAAGATCGCGCGCCTTCTTGATTCTATCGGTGTACATTATATAGAGGGCGGCTGGCCGGGTTCTAACCCGAAAGACATAGCTTTTTTTGAAAAGATCAAGGATGTGCCGCTTAAAAACTCGACGATCGTGGCGTTCAGCAGCACAAGAAGAGCCGGCATTCCTGTTGAAGAAGACAAGAATATCAGTACTCTCATAGAGGCTGATACAAAGGCGGTCTCGATATTCGGGAAAAGCTGGGATTTTCACGTGACTGAAGCTCTGCATACAACGCTTGAAGAGAACCTTTTGATGATATATGACACTGTCAGGCACCTCAAGTCAAAGGGTAAAGAGGTCATATACGACGCGGAGCATTTCTTTGACGGTTACAAAGCAAATCCGCAGTACGCGATCAGGACATTAAAGGAAGCCGAAAGGGCAGGGGCCGATGTGATATGCCTTTGCGATACGAACGGAGGCACACTCGCTTTCGAGGTCCAGAAGATAATAAAAGAAGTGAATGACGTGATCAAAACTCCTCTGGGAATACACGCGCATAACGACTGCGAGTGCGCGGTGTCAGTGACGGAGATGGCGGTCTATTGCGGCGTCACGCACGTGCAGGGGACAGTGAACGGCTACGGCGAAAGATGCGGGAACGCAAACCTCTGCTCGATAATACCTATATTGAAGCTGAAGCTCGGCATAGACTGCATAACTGACGTAAATTTGAAAAGGCTTACCGAGATCTCAAGGCACGTGAGCGAGATAGCCAATCTGCCTCTTTCGGGCCACCAGCCTTTTGTCGGCAGGTCTGCTTTCACCCATAAAGGCGGCATACACGTGAGCGCAGTGATGAAACATACAAATACTTACGAGCATATAAGCCCGGAAGCAGTCGGCAACGAAAGAAGAGTGACCGTGTCCGAGCTTTCAGGCATAAGCAACCTGGTATTTAAGGCAAAAGAGTTCGGGGCTGATCTTAAAAAAGAATCCCCGCAAGTAAGACCGCTTCTCGCGAAGCTGAAGACACTGGAACACCAGGGTTACCAGTTCGAGGAGGGAGAAGCGTCGTTCGAGATACTGATAAAAAAAGAAATGGGGCTTTTCCAACTACCGTTCAAGTGGCACAAGTTCGAGGTGAACACGGTCAAGACAAAGAACAAGAAGATGGAAGTGGAAGCTAAAGTCGAGATAATGCTCGGCAGGAAACTTATACGCGCAAAAGGACACGGCAACGGTCCGGTCAACGCACTGGACGAGGCTGTACGCGGTACTTTGTCAAAAAGATTTCCCGTGATAAACGAAGTGAAGCTCACGGATTATAAGGTCAGGGTGCTTGACAGTACCGACGGTACTGCCGCGAAGGTCCGCGTCCTGATAGAATCGGCCGACGAGAAAAAAACATGGGGTACCGTGGGAGTTTCATCGAACGTCATAGAGGCAAGCTGGCTGGCTTTGATCGACAGTTTTGAATACAAGCTGATGATAGAGGGGGTAAAATGAACCTTCCAAAAACATCAAAGATAAATTCAAAAGGACATCTGGAGATAGGGGGCTGCGATACGGCCGCTCTCGCAAAAAAGTTCGGCACTCCGCTTTTTGTTCTTGACGAAGACAGCCTGCGCTCGAACTGCAGAGAGTACATTCAGGCGTTCAGGGATTATCCGGATTTCAGGATAATTTATGCCAACAAAGCATTAAGCGTCATCGGCGTGCTCAAGATAATAAAGACCGAGGGCATAGGGATGGATGTTGCTTCAGGCGGCGAGCTTTACACGGCCCTGAGAGCGGGATGCAAAGCCGGGACGATCTATTTTCACGGGAATAACAAGACGGGAGAAGAGATAGAATACGGGGTCAGGGAAAAAGTGACATTTGTAGCGGACAATCTTGACGAGCTGGGATCGGTTGAAAAGGCATCACGCAAGGCGGATAAAAAGACCGGAATATTGTTGCGCGTGAATCCAGGGATAGAAGCGCACACGCATGATTTCATAAAAACGGGTGCTGTGGATTCTAAGTTCGGCATCTCTAAAAAGGAAGTCCTGAAAACAGTTGGAAAGATAATAAGATCGAAAAATCTTGTATATAAAGGCCTTCACAGCCATATCGGTTCCATGATATTTGATAAGGCCCCTTATGCTGCGGAGATCGAGGTGCTGTTAGGGCTTTTCAGGGATATAAAGAGAAAATACAGGATAGAATCTGACGAATTAAATATCGGCGGCGGAATAGGTGTCGCTTATACCAGTGATACGAGATCACCTGAATTAAAGCCCTTTGCGGATAAGATCATCAGGACAGTGACCGATCTTTCAAAAAGATTTAAGCTCAAGCTTCCCAGGCTGGTGCTTGAACCGGGCAGGTCGCTGGTCGGCCCCGCCATGGTCACGTTGTATACTGTCGGAACGGTAAAAGATATTGCCGGTATAAGAAAATATGCTGTTATCGACGGCGGCATGTCGGACAACCCGAGATTCATCCTTTACGGTTCAAAATACGAGGCTTTTGTCGCGAGCAACGCGAGAGCAAGAGCAGAGGAAAAACTGACGATCGCCGGAAGGGCATGCGAATCCGGTGATATCATCATCAAGGACTGTTTCTTCCCGAAAGTCAAAAAGGGCGACATCATTGCGGTCGCATGCACCGGAGCATACAATTATTCAATGGCGAGCAATTACAACAAATTTATGAAGCCCGCAATGGTAAATGTGAGATCAGGTAAAGCAAATTTATTATTGAAGAGAGAAACGTACGCCGATCTTGTGAGGAACGAACTATGACGCTTCCTTTAGGGATACAATGGGTCGACCTGATAGACATTCTTATAGTCGCGTTCATTCTTTACCAGGTGTTCATCTGGCTGAAAGGGACCGCCGGGATGCAGCTTCTGCGCGGTCTGCTGATAGTCTTCGTGATCTATTTTGCCGCCCAGCAGCTCGGGCTGCGCACGCTTAACTGGCTGATGGAAAAATTCGTCACGATAATCCTGATAGTCATAATAATCGTATTCCAGCCGGAACTCCGGAGAGCGCTTGAACGGCTGGGACGAGGGAAACTGCTGAACAGGATAGGCCTTTCGTTCGGTACAAAGACCGGCGCAATAGTAAGGCAGATAATCGATGCCGTGGAAAAATGCTCGCAGGAAAAGATCGGCGGCCTGATAGTCCTTGAAAGGAACACAGGTCTGAACGAATTTCTTGAATCCGGCGTCCCCATAGATTCTCCGGTCACGGAAGAATTGCTGATCACCATACTGACAAAAGGCACGCCGCTCCACGACGGGGCGATAATAATCCAGGGCGACAGGATCGCATCAGCGGGATGCCTGCTGCCCCTTTCGGAAAGCCGTCTTCTTGACAGGAGGCTCGGCACGCGCCACAGGGCCGCTGTCGGGATGAGCGAACAATCTGACGCTCTTGTGATAGTAGTCTCAGAATCGACTGGGACGATATCCGTCGCGGAGAACGGCTACCTTAACAGGTTCCTTACAAAAGAACTGCTTGAAGAAAGGCTTTTCGAGATTTATAAGCCTGCCCCGCAAAAATCAAAATTCTTTTTCGGAAGACAAAAAAAAGAATAAAATGCCTATCGAAACGGTCCGCGCCATCCGGATGAAAAAAGAAAAAGGCGAAAAAATAGCCTGTCTCACGGCTTATGATGCCCCGACGGGAAAACTTCTCGAAGAAGCCGGAATAGATATCGTACTTGTCGGAGATTCGGTCGGCAACGTGATCCTCGGATACGAAAATACTATCCTGGTGACGGTGCAGGAGATGGTCCATCATATAAAAGCCGTGAAAAGAGGCGTCAAGCATTCATTAATAGTAGGGGACATGCCGCTGTCCGCATTTGAAAAAGGCGAAGAAGACGCGTATAAAAATGCCGTCTTGTTCATCGAAGCGGGCGCGGAAGCGGTAAAGATAGAAGGTACAGAGCATTTAGAATTGATAAAAAAACTTGTCTCTTCGGATATCCCTGTCATGGGGCATATCGGTTTTACTCCGCAATCAGAAGGAATCCCTGCTGTCCACGGGAAAACTCAGGCTGAAACTTTACAAGTATTAGAAGAATCGAAGTTACTGGAAGATGCGGGCGTGTTTTCGATAGTTCTTGAGCTTGTTGAAAGGAATGCCGCAAAGACCGTTACCGAGTCGCTCAAAGTCCCGACAATAAGCTGCGGTTCGGGACCTTTCTGCGACGGCCAGGTCCTTGTCACTAATGACATCGTAGGGCTCTATCCGGGTAAAGTGCCAAAGTTCGTCAAGCAATACGCGGACCTTGGAGATCAATTCAAAAAAGCTGTTTCAACATACATCAGTGAAGTGAAAGAGGGTAAGTTCCCGGTCTAGGCATTGTCCAGGCAGAGGCTGAAATCCCTGACAAATCTTTTTAAATAATCTTTTATATTGTTTGCCTGAAGTGAATAATAGATGAATTTCCCTATTTTCACGCTCTTTAGAAAACCGATCTCCTTTAAAATGTTGATATGATATGAGATGGTCGCCTGCGAGGCAAAAAAATGGCTGTTGATCTCCTGCACGCACATCTCCCCGCCTGCGAGAAGCTCGAGGATCTTTACGCGCTCCTCGGAGCCAAGCACTTCGAGGTACCTTGAATATTTACTGCTTAATAGGTTCATGAGATCTTCCTTGCTATCCGGATATTGACCTTAATGTGTTGATGGTCTCTTTGAGAAGCGAGACAGCCTCTTTCGGGTCAAGGCTGTCGATGGCCCTGTCAGCTTCTTCTTTCGGGGAGTTCTGGAGGCTTTCAAGGGATTTTTTCTCGATCCTTACCTGTATCGTCTGCAGGACCTCGTTAAAAGGCTTGTCCTCGGGTTTTGACGCCTGTGTTTTTGTCTTGAAATAATCCACGAGGAACTGTTCTTTGGGGATCTTGATATCATCCTGCATTTTATTTGATCTCCTTCATATAGTTATATCGCTTTAAAAACCTTCAAACTTGCATCGCACTCCCCTCCAATGTAAAATTATTAGCATAAAGCTTGCATCGAACGGAGTGCCCCCGTAGCTCAGATGGATAGAGCGACGGTTTCCTAAACCGCAGGCCGCGTGTTCGACTCACGCCGGGGGCATGTTAAGGATGAGGGTGAGGAATGAGGAAGAGGGATAATATAATTTTGATCGGCTTCATGGCTACCGGTAAATCAGCGGTCGGGCGCCTCCTGGCAAAAAAGCTGAAGATGAAATTCATATGCACCGATTCCATAATAGAAAAAAAGACTAAGAAAAAGATCAGTGCCATTTTCAGTACGAAAGGGGAGGGCTATTTCAGAAGACTCGAGACGGAAGTTCTCAGGTCGTTAAAAGAGATGAACGGGGCAGTCATCGCCTGTGGCGGGGGAATGATATTAAAAGCGGTGAACAGGAAGATGCTGAAAAAGACCGGAAAAGTGTTCCTGTTGTCGGCCGGACCCGGAACAATAAATAAACGGCTGAAAAAACTCGGCAGCCGGCCTCTTTTGAATATCAAGGATGAAAAGAAAAGGATAGATGTCATCCGTGCAATGCTGATAAAAAGAGACAGGTTCTACAAAAACACCGCGGATCATATTATTAAAACCGATAATAAGACAATAAATCAAATAATTTCTTTCATAACTAAGAACTGACCGGACATCAGAGACGGTCAGGGATAGTTTCTTGTCGATGCTTGAAAATTGATATACAATATATATATATGAGGAAAATACCCGTTCGCACGAGTTCTGCCTTCTATGAGATCATCGTAGGCTCGCAGATCCTTTCAAAGCTGGGTGAGGCCCTTACAAAATTGAAGCTGAAGAACAGGGTCATCGTAATTTCAGACTTTACTGTCGGCCGCCTCTATGCGGGAGTGGTAAAACATTCTCTGAGATCAAAAGGTTTTAAGTCGGAGATCATCACCATACCGTCTGGTGAAAAGACAAAGACGCTCGAAATGGCCAAGAAGCTGTATAAAAAACTCCTTGAACTTAAAGCCCACAGGGACTGCGCCCTTATTGCTTTGGGCGGGGGAGTGATCGGCGATCTGACCGGATTTGTGGCGGCAACATATATGAGAGGCGTCGATCTTATCAATGTGCCGACCACGCTTCTGTCCCAGGTGGACGCAAGCATTGGCGGGAAGACAGGCGTGAACCTCGAGGAAGCAAAGAATATCGTGGGGGTGTTCTGTCAACCAAGATTGGTGTACGCGGACACAGCAGTGCTTATAACTTTACCGGCAAAAGAGCTCCGCAACGGTCTTGCCGAAATAATAAAGTACGGGGTAATAAAAGACTTTAAATTGTTTGAATATCTCGAAAATAAAGTTTTCGGATTGAAATCCCCGAAATTATTAAATCCCGGTGATTTTAAGGACCTTCTCGGGACATGGGAGAACATAATATCGATATCCGCGTCAATAAAAGCCAAAGTCGTGGCGGCTGACGAAAAAGAAACAAAAGGCCAAAGGGTGATACTCAATTTCGGCCACACGATCGGCCATGCTCTGGAAGCATTATCCGAGTATAAAGGGATAACTCACGGGGAAGCAGTTGCGATCGGGATGGTGGCCGCTCTGAAGATAGCGAACAAGATGAAGATGATAAAAGCAGATACTGAGGACAGGATAAAGAAATTGATCTCCGCGGTCAACCTTCCGGTCTCGATCAAAGGGATAGAGGCTGACGATATCATAACAAAGCTCATACTTGACAAGAAAGTAAGGGACGGCAGGATCAATTTTGTTCTTCCGACCAGGATCGGTTCGGTCATTATAAGGAATGATATACCAGTTAAAATATTGCGGGAATCTTTAAAGGAAATTGGGGCAGGTTAATTTTTGATGGGTAAGGGCAAATGGATTTAAATAAACAAATAGAGCTGATAAAACGCGGAACAGTCGACTTTATAAATGAAGCCGAGCTCAAAAAAAAGCTTCAGAAAGGCGCTTCTCTTAAAATAAAATGGGGGGCCGATCCTTCCGCGCCTGACCTCCACCTCGGGCATATGGTCGTCCTGAAGAAACTCAGGACTTTCCAGGAACTCGGGCATAAAGTAATTTTCATAATCGGCGATCTTACCGGTATGATAGGCGATCCTTCGGGCAAATCCGAGACAAGAAAGCCGCTTTCAAGAGAAGAGGTCCTGCATAATGCAAAAAGCTACCAGGAACAGGTCTTCAAGGTCCTTGACAGGAAAAAAACCGAGGTTGTATTTAACAGCAAGTGGCTTTCAAAGATGGACCTTATGTCGGTAATGAAACTGATGTCCCAATATACCGTGGCAAGGATGCTGGAAAGAGGGGATTTCAAGGAAAGGTTCAAAGAAAACAGGGAGATCAGCGTCGTCGAGTTCCTTTACCCTCTCATGCAGGGTTACGATTCAGTTGTGATCGACGCGGATATCGAAGTGGGCGGCCATGACCAGATATTTAACCTTCTCGTGGGAAGAGAATTACAGAAGGCATACGGCAAAGAACAGCAGGTTGTACTGACAATGCCGCTGCTCGAGGGCACCGATGGAAAGATGAAGATGAGCAAAAGCCTCGGCAACTATATCGGTTTTACGGAATCACCGAAAGATATTTTCGGAAAAACTATGTCAATCCCCGATAATTTGATGATCAAATACTATGAGCTTTTGACGGACACGACGGACCAGGAGATATCTGAGATAAAAAAGGGGCTGGGATCCGGAGGGCTTCACCCGAAAGACGTAAAAACAAAACTTGCCAAGTTCCTGGTCGAATATTTTTATGGCAAAGAAAAAGCTCAACAATCGGAACAGGAATTTGATTCGGTTTTCAAGCAGAACAAACTGCCATCCGACATGCCGGCCATAAAAATAGACGGTTCTGAGATGAAAGACGGGAAGATCCAATTGACAAGACTGCTTGTCCTGTCCGGGTTGCTGCCTTCGACCGGAGAAGCGAAAAGGATGATAAAAGGCGGCGGCGTCAAGATAAACGAGGTGAAAGCCGAGGATGAGAACATGGCCATCGCCCTGGACAAGGAAACGGTATTGAGCGTCGGCAAAAGAAAACATGCGAGGATAATATGCGCATAGGTATCGGCTTTGATGTGCACAGGCTCGTCAAAGGAAGAAAACTGATATTAGGGGGCATCGAGATACCGTTCTCAAAAGGTCTTCTCGGACATTCCGACGCTGACGTGCTTTTGCACGCTGTAATGGATGCGATGCTCGGAGCTGCCGGACTGGGAGACATAGGCATAAATTTTCCGCCATCAGATAAAAAATATAAAGGCATTTCAAGCCTTAAGCTTCTGAAGGACGTGGCAGGCAAGATCAGGTCAGCCGGATATAGTATCGCGAATATCGATTCAAACATTATCGCGGAAATGCCTAAAATGTCCGTTCATACGGGTAAAATGATCGAACAGATATCAAAAGTTTTAAAGATACATCCATCCTCAATAAGCATCAAGTCAAAAACTGCCGAAGGACTTGGCAGTATCGGCAAGGGGAAAGCTATCGCAAGCCAGGCGGTCTGCCTGCTTTCAAGCTCAGATAGCTGCCGCTAATAGTGCAAAAACTATTCATCGCGATATTTTGTGTCTTTGCGGTGTTCCACTCCTGCTCGTTTTCCGAAGAAAAACAATACTATGCCGAACCCGCAAGATTTTTCGGCCCGGGCCGGATATCGGGATCAGAGATACTCATCAACGGCACGTCCATCATAAAGATATATGCTTCTTCCGAAGCAGGGGTGCCATCATTTGAACGGGCGCTGCGTATTTCCCAGATCATCAATTATCTGGTCGAGGCAGGGGCCGATATCGGCGCGGTGGAGCCGGCCATGATAGACGATATCCCGATAGGGATAGTCGAGGACACTCCTGTTTTCTCGGTAGAACCCGGCGACATAAGAGGCACAAGCATCCCGCCTCTTCTCCTTGCTTATGACTGGTCAAACAGGATACGGAGAGCTTTTGACTGCCAGCTTTTATCTCAGAACCTGTTCGATGAGATCGTAAAGATAGAAAAGATGAAAGGCATCAAGATCGAGGTAAAAAAGAAAAGGATAGGAGAGGGCAGCGAGGTCTTTGTCAACGACGATGCCGTCATGAAGATAAGCGAGACCGATCCGGACATAAGTTCATACGACAAGGCAAGGACGATCGCTCAGGCCATGGAAGAGCAGGTCATCAGCGGCAGGGAGGGACGTGACATAAGACCGGAAACATCCGGTGACAGATACTCGTTGAATATCGGCGGAAAAATAATACCCGTGCTGAGCACAGGCGAAACGGACGTCGGGGAAAAACAGTTATGGGAGATGACCCTCGACATGGTGAACAGCCTGCGCGAATCGCTGGGCGCGCCAAAAATCACCGAAAAATATTCTCCGTTCCACATTTTTCAGGTCGGCTACGCTTCCTGGTACGGCGGATTTTTCCACGGCAGGAGGACATCAAGCGGAGAGCGCTTCAATATGTATGATTTCACGGCCGCACACAGGACGCTTCCTTTCGGGACCCAGATCCTCGTGACAAGGCTTGATAACAGCAAGAGTGTCATAGTGAGGGTGACAGACAGGGGGCCTTACATCCCGGGCAGGATACTTGACCTTTCAAGGGCGGCAGCGCAATCGCTCGGAATGCTTGGTTCGGGTGTTTCCAGGGTCAAAATATTTGTTTTAGGAAATACAAAAAGCAGCAAAAGGCAGTAAGTCTCCCGGACAATATCCTGATAAAGTATAATAATACATATATGATAAAACTTGGAGTCAATATCGACCATATAGCAACGCTGAGAGAAGCAAGGAAAGAAGGTTTTCCGTCCCCTGTGGAAGCCGCGTTGATATGCATGAAAGCCGGAGCTGACGGTATAGTAGCTCATCTCCGCGAAGACCGCCGCCATATCAAAGATGAAGACATATATGAAATACGGAAAGCCGTCAAAAGGTTCGACATGGAGATGGCCGCGACAGGGGAAATGCAAAAGATAGCCCTGAAAATAAAACCCGATATCGTCACGCTTGTCCCCGAGAAAAGAAAAGAGGTGACCACTGAAGGCGGTCTCGATGTCAGGCGACAATCGGCCTATTTAAAGAAGTACGTGCAAAAACTTCAGGATGCCGGAATATGGGTAAGCTTGTTCGTTGACCCGGATCCTCGGCAGATAAAAGCAAGCGCCTTGACAGGAGCAAAATTAATCGAGATCCATACGGGGGAGTACGCGAATACAGGTCAAAAGGCGCTGAAAAAAATAAGAGACGCGGTGAAGATGGCAGTATCGCTGGGGCTTAAAGTCAATGCCGGGCACGGCCTTACTCTTGACAACGTCGGTCCCATAGCAAAGATAAGAGATGTCGAGGAGCTGAACATAGGTTTCAGTATAATCGCGGATGCAGTGTTCGTAGGGCTCGGTCAGGCCGTAAAAAGGATGAGAGACGCAGTTAACAGGCAAAAAAGATGTATAAAATAATTGAAGTCAAACAGCTCGCGCCAAAGATAAAACAGCTTAAGGTTCTGGCGCCTGATGCTGCGAAAGCCGCCAAACCGGGCCAGTTCGCCGTTATAAGGATAAACGAGAACGGAGAGAGGATCCCGTTAACGGTCGCTGACGCTGACAGGTCTTTAGGCGAGATCACCATTATTTTTCAGGAAGTCGGAGCGACAACATCTCTTCTCGGAACCCTCAAAAAAGGAGACTTTGTCAGGGATCTTTTATGTCCTCTCGGAAAGCCTGCTGATATAGAAAAGTTCGGCACTGTCGTAACGATAGGGGGCGGTGTGGGCATTCCCGAGATCCTTCCCGTCACAAAAGCTTACAAAAAGGCAGGCAATCATGTCATTTCTGTCCTTGGCGCGAGGAACAAAGAACTTATCCTTCTGGAAGATGAGATCAGAAAAGCAAGCGATGAAACACTGGTTTGCACTGATGACGGTTCGTACGGTAAAAAGGGCTTTGTCTCGGATATCCTGAAAGAGATCATAGAAAAAAATAAAGTCGATCTTGTCTCGGCTGTCGGCCCTACAATAATGATGAAAGTGGTGGCCGGCGTCACAAGGCCGCATAATATCAAGACGCTTGTAAGCCTTAACCCTATAATGCTTGACGCCACGGGGATGTGCGGGGTGTGCCGCGTGACCGTGGGAGGACAGGTCAAGTTCGCCTGTGTTGACGGCCCCGAATTTGACGGGCACCTGGTGGATTTTGACGAGCTTATGACCCGTCAAAAAATATATGTTGAAGAAGAAAAAGAGGCTAACCACAAATGCAGGATAATGTAA
>JAPLKZ010000003.1 GCA_026387835.1 Candidatus Saganbacteria bacterium | reverse complement strand
GCCGTAAACTATGTGAACTAGGTATTGGGATCATCGACCGTCCTTGTACCGAAGCTAACGCGTTAAGTTCACCGCCTGGGGAGTACGAGCGCAAGCTTAAAACTCAAAGGAATTGGCGGGGGCTCGCACAAGCGGTGGAACATGGGGTTTAATTCGTCAACAAACGGGGCACCTCACCAAGGTTTGACATCTATGGAATCCTGATGAAAGTCGGGAGTGCCCGCAAGGGAGCCATAAGACAGGTGCTGCACGGTCGTCGTCAGCTCGTGTCGTGAGATGTTGGGTTAAGTCCCGCAACGAGCGCAACCCCTATCGTTAGTTGCCCCGTTCATTCGGGGATCTCTAGCGAGACTGCCCATAATAAATGGGAGGAAGGCGGGGATGAGGTCAAGTCAGCATGGCCCTTATGTCCAGGGCTACACACGTGCTACAATCCAACCCACAATGAGAGGCAAAACCGGGCTGCAATTCGCCCTCATGAAGTCGGAATCGCTAGTAACGGTATATCAGACATGATACCGTGAATACGTTCCCGGGCCTTGTACACACCGCCCGTCACACCATGAGAGTCAGAAACACCCAAAGTAGTCGATCCAACCTTCGGGAGGTAGACGCCTAAGGTGGTGCTGATGATTGGGGTGAAGTCGTAACAAGGTAGCCGTACCGGAAGGTGTGGCTGGATCACCTCCTTTCTAAGGAGAACACCGGTCTTGGATCAAGGTCACTTTTAGGAAGCGACAAGATCCTTTGACTTGCGATCTCTTAGGCGATTTTGTATTGCTTAATAACGGTCTGTCCGCTGGGAAGCGGACCAAGCCATATAATCCCTGTCTAGTTTTGAAGAGAAAACAAAAAGGAAGGCATTGCCTTCCTTTTTTATTTGCGAAAATGTTTTGCGGTCAGTTAGAACTTATAGCTTCCAGGCTTTTTCTGATAAACAGCCAGTTCATAACATGTTTCCTGTGCCTGTCTATCTGCCATTTGCGGCGGCCCCTGAAAAGGCCGTGATGTTTTTTCTTGAAATCATCCATCGATTCGACGGAACTTTTGGGAAAATCTTCGGGAACGTTGTCGTTGTACCATCTTACGAATTGTTTGGTGCTCATCTTACTTTCATCGGTTTGAGGATCTTTTGTGTCCATATATTTATTATACTCTCTTTTAGAGGGAAATTATTGTTTATCGGTCATAAAAAGCTAAAACCCGCCTTGTTTTGGCCAATATTTCATTTAATCGGGCGCTATCCGTCGAAAGCGGCAAAAATAAATATATAACGTCCCCTATCGGCCTGAGTATCAGATTATGTTTTAAACCTTCTTTATAGATCTTATATCCCACCCTGTCTTCAAACCTGAACGGCTCTTTTGTGCGTTTGTCTTTTACCAGCTCTATGGCAAATATCGAACCTATTGTCCTTATATCCCCCGCAAACGGCAAGACTTTGAACTTTTTAACGGCCTGAGATAATTGTTTTGAAATATTTTTAACGTTTTTTAAGGTCTTTTCTTTATCAAATATCTCAAGGCTTGCGAGCGCGACAGAACATCCTGTCGGGTTCGCCGTAAAGGTATGGCCGTGATAAAAGGTTTTCCTGTCCTTAAAATCGGAATAAAAAGCTTTGTAGACTTTTCTTGTCGTCAATGTCGCCGCAAGAGGCAGTATCCCTGATGTCAGCCCTTTTGACAAACAGAGAAAATCGGGGCTTATGCCCGCCCATTCACAGGCGAACATCTTTCCGGTCCTTCCGAAACCGGAGGCGACTTCATCCGCGATAAAATGGACATTGTATTTTTTGCATAACTTATAAGCTTTCTTCAGGTATTCAACGGGATAGATTATCATCCCCGCCGCGCCGAGGACCATCGGTTCTATTATGAAAGCACTGATTTCTTTGTTTTTTTCTTCTAAAAGCTTTTCAAGCGGCTTTATACATTCTATCGCACAGTCCTTTCTTTCCTTCTTCACCGGGCACCTGTAACAATAAGGCGTGGGGACCTTGTATGACTTGAAGAACAAAGGAGTGAATACTTTATTAAAAATATCAACGCCACCGAGGCTCATAGTTCCTGCAGTATCACCGTGGTATCCTAGATCAAGATGAACGAACTTATTCTTTTTTGGACGCCTTATATTGTTCCAGTACTGCAGCGACATCTTTACGGCGGTTTCAACAGCAGTGGAACCGTTATCCGAATAAAAAACCCTGGTCAGCCCTTTCGGAGCGATCGATATTAACTTCTCCGATAATTTTATTGCCGGCTCGTGCGTGAATCCGGCAAAAGGTACGTGGTCAAGCTTCTTGAGCTGCTTATTGACAGCTTTGGTGATATGAGGATGGTTGTGGCCGTGGACATTGCACCACCAGCTTGAGATCGTGTCATAATACCAGGTGCCATTATCATCAAAAAGCTTGATACCTTTTGCTTTTTTTATGAATATCGGCGGAAGCGTCTCGTGGTCCTTCATCTGGGTATACGGGTGCCAGTTGTATTTGAGGTCTTTTTTTAGCGGCTCTTTCATTTCTATAATTTTAGCACTCATTCGATCTTTCGGTGAACACGCTGTCTCCATCTGTTATAATTTATCCAACAATGAAATACGACATCATCGTCATCGGCTCCGGACCCGGAGGAACAGCTGCAGCGCTTGAAGCTGCTTCTCTGGATAAAAAAGTCGCGCTTATAGAAAAGTCTGACCTCGGCGGCGTATGCCTGAATAAAGGCTGCATTCCCACAAAATCGATCATCGCTTCCTGCGCGCTTTACCTGAAGATGAAAAAGGCAGGAGAATTCGGGCTCAGCGCTGAGAATATTTCTTTTGACTGGAAGAAGATACAGGAAAGAAAGAATAATGTTGTCTCCCGGCTGCGCAAAGCGCTAGCCTTGTCTTTCAAGAATGCAGGAATAGAAATAATAAACGGGAAAGCCTCAGTAAAAGGCGCAGGAAGCGTGTCAGTCGAAAACGAAGGAAAAGAACAGGCCCTTAATTGTTCCAAGGTAATAATCGCGACAGGGACCGAAAAAGCCGCGGCAGAAGGTTTTCTCACTAGCGATGAGGTCCTGGACATGGAAACATTACCGGAAAGGATCGCGATAATCGGCGCCGGTGCGGTCGGGGTCGAGTTCGCTTGTATATTCAACGTTTTGGGATCCGAAGTTAGCCTTTATGAGATGCTCCCTAAAATACTTCCTTCTGAAGATGAAGAAATATCCTCTTTGCTCGAGTCGATTCTCAGAAAAAAGGGTATAAAGATAGAAACGGGCCGTAAAGCCGATATCAATGCCCTAGAAGTAAGCGGGATCCCTGTGATGATAGCTTCAGGAAGAAAATACGAAAAGATAGACGTTAATGAAAAGATGGAAACGGCGACCCCGGGGATCTATGCGATCGGCGATGTCACCGGCATATCTATGTATGCGCATACGGCAACGATGCAGGGCATAGTCGCCGCGAGAAATGCCTGCGAAAAAGACGCAGTTATGGACTACAGCGCTGTTCCTTCCTGCACGTTCTCGTTTCCTGAAGTCGCTTCCTGCGGTCTGACAGAAAAAGAAGCTAAAGAGAAAGGGATGGATATAAAAACATCAAAATTCAACTTTGCCGCGCTGGGCAAGTCGACCGTATCGGGAGAACGGGAAGGTTTTGTCAAACTGGTCGCTAATGCCAAGACCGGGGTCCTTTTAGGCGGCCATATCATCGGGGACAATGCTTCCGACCTGATCGCAGAGATCACTCTGGCGATAAGGAATAAACTTACGGCTCAGGACATCTCAAAGACCATCCACTCCCACCCTA
The DNA here is from genome assembly GCA_026387835.1 of Candidatus Saganbacteria bacterium. Taxonomy (NCBI): domain Bacteria; kingdom Bacillati; species Candidatus Saganbacteria bacterium. The sequence goes on along the minus strand of JAPLKZ010000003.1, from coordinate 25,433 downwards.
CCCTGCCTGAAGCGGTATGGGAAGCGGGAAGGCTTTTTAAAGCCTTATAGAACCAATCTCTATGTCTCGTAAAATCTAAGCACCTGATGATCCATTGTTACCGCAGGACGATGCTCGTACCCCAGAGGCCTGTAAAGCATGGACCATAAAGCAAATTCAATCTCTTTGTCGATATTTTGCACCGGCCTGCTGTTTCTGGGATCCAGGATAGAATTGGCTTTTTCAGGGTCGGCAACGAGAAAATCCGCATCTCCCTGTCTTCTTTCGGCTATTTCGGCAGGTATAAGCCTTTTGTCCGAATCAAGTGGCAATCCGTGTGTTTCTATAGCAGGAAGACCGACCTGTTGCCTGACAACATTCTCGCATCTGTTCAATATGTCCAGTACCGAGTGTCCTTTTTTTGTCCCGAGGTTGAATGCCTCATAATGCGATTCCATATTTCCGGATAACAGCCTTTGTATGGCCTGAAGATGAAAGAATACCTTTATGCCCATCCCAATATAATCCCTGATGCAGGTGCCGTCAGGCGTATTATAATTATTACCAAATACTTTTAAACGGTCCCTGCCGGCTTTACCATATATAGTTGCGAGCGCTCCCGGATCGTAGAAAGGGAGGTCCAAACCGTATTTTTTCAGCAGATTATAAAGTGCTATCTGCAATATTATCGGGACGATATGGGATTCGGTCGCGATACCGTGGTCTTCCCCAAGCACTCCTGTTTCCGGAGCCCCACAAACATTAAAATAATGCAGATGTACAGACTTCAAACTGGGGAATAACTTTCCCTGCTTGCAGATCAAAGCATCTGCCCCCTTTGTGGCGCCGTAGACATTCCTTGCATCCCACGGATCGGTCTCTTTCAACGGGCGTCCCAGCGTACCGTCATATACCGCCGCGGTATTGGAGAACAGGAGTCTGTTCATTCCAAGCTGCTGCATGGCATGAAAAAGGTTAAGGGTCCCGACCACATTGTTGTTGATGTACTCCTGGGGCAGTTTTCCGGACTCACCCACTTCTATCAACGCTGCGCAATGTATTACAACGTCCGGTTTGAATTCACTAAGCGCGCCGGTCAAGGCATCATGGTCCAGAAGATCGCCCACGAACAACCTGGCTCCCGCTATGGCCGCAGCCGCGCGGTGACCTTTTCTCAGGTTATCAAAAGCAGCAACATTAAAATCTCTTTTCCTAAGAGCCATGCCAAGATTACTGCCGACATTGCCGGCTCCTCCTGTGATCATTACCCGCTTTGAAACGGATAACGCATCAGGTCTATTGCGTAAAACGTATTCTTTCGTTCCGATTTCGCTAAGCCTCTTCGCGATCGATCCATTATTTATTAAAGACATTTCTTTCTCCTTTTAGATCTTTGGGCTATTATTGCCTTAGGTTTCCCGTCTACAAAGCTATCGAACGGATTTTCTGGAAATTTCAGTGAATTTATTTTCCTAAGGAGATCCGTTCGAGCGCCCTGGCAACCTCTACTGCACAATCGATATTTGATGGGCCGGAAGATGCGATCATCTCGTAAAAAGCATCGACACTGAGGGCAAGATTGTCATTCTCGCCTCCTTTGCATAATTCCTGTCCGGTATCCTGTTTTACCTGATGAACACATTCCCTGTCAAAACAGGCAAGTTTAACGGCAGGACTTGAGTACATGTTATAAGCAACTGTCCCAAGCGTGCCGTAAAGCGCTATATTCCTGGTCTTTTCCGGATTATTCAAACTCAAATTAAAAAGTCCGCCAAAAGGCAGACGATAATGTGCAAATGATAACCAGCCTGATTCCGTGATCCCTGCCCTTACCAGCAGATCATTCCTGACAAATTCAAATTCATGAAGGGGATATAGCATGTTGAGTATACTTAGCATGTGGCTGCCAAGGAGGGGATACACTCCTTCAGGCCTGAAGTGACCAAATTGGCCCATCTCGAACGTTGCCGAAGACAGCTTTCCGATCTGCCCGGACTTCGCTATTTCGACCATTCTTCTCACGCCATGTGAAAACGTGAACGTATAATCGACCATTATCTTAAGCTGTCTCTGTTCTGCCATTCTCTGTAATTCTTCGGCCTCTTTTGCTGTACCTGTGAACACTTTTTCGCAAAACAGGTGCTTGCCGCTTGCCAGGACATCCTTTGCGATCCCGTAATGGGTCTCAACCGGGGTCGCAACAATTACTGCCTTAATGTTCTTGTCATCGTAAATATCTTGGGCTGAAGTCATTCTGCAGTTCAGGCCGCTTCTGGCCTTGAGCGGCTCTCTGACTGCGATTTTTGTGACCTCGAATCCCGGATGCGCAGAAAAATAGCTGTAGAGCCGCTGCCCCCAGTATCCATAACCTATCTGTCCGAGCTGGATCTTTCCTTGTATCATTATCAGACCTCTTTATCAGGATAATACTCGTCGTCAAACTGCCTGTTGATCTCGATCGATGCCCTGTTGCATCTTGCCCCGAAAGGAAGGCAACATTTCATAGGGTCAAAGCCTTCCTGCTGGTTCTTAAGTATCATCGCGTAAAACTCATTAAGGTCATCCGTGACCGGACCTAGCCTGTGGCTTTTAAACCCCGGATGCGCAACAGCCGAACACCTGTAGAAAAACCCGTCAGCTCCGAGATTTATCATGTAATATCCGTAGTAACAGTGATAAAAATCTATTTTTTCCACGTCCTGTTTTTCAGGTGTCATTACAAAGACATGAGTCCTTTGACCTGGCACTTTTGACAGTAGAGGCGCGATGGCGTGCCAGTATTTCTCATAAAAAGGCAGTTCCACCTCCTCCTTATGTTCAAGACACTGTGCAAGAGGTGTACCGTAAGGCGCGTAAGGCACCGCGAACCTGACTGAATCCACTTCTACCGATCTCATCAGCTCGACAAATTTTTGAAGCTCGGTCGGATCACTGTTATAGTCGTTCAACAGATATGTTATCCTGGTCTTCAATGTCTCTTTTGGCGTTTGCGTCCTGATCCTATACAATTCTCTAAGGCCGGTGATCACCTCGTCATAAAGTCTGCCTGATCTTCTTTTTGTCTTTTCAAAGGATTCCGGACTGCATGCATCGATCGCCACGGTCATGTAATCATCTTCTGAACCCGCGGCCGCATGCAGTCTTGTCAAAAAACCGTTCTTTCTTTCCAAACCCCTGAGAAGCGTGCCGTTCGTATGCAGGCCGAAACTTGAACCCGTCGATTTAATGAGTTCCAGCAGATCGATCAGCTTTTCGTTCAATGCCGGTTCAGAATAAGCTCCTGACAGAACAAAAAGAGGGATCCGTCCTTTTAATTTTGCGACCAGAGAAGAGACCTTATCATAGAAAGGCGTTATTACCTGCTGGAGGTGCTGCCCCTGGCAATGAATGCAATTTATATTGCAGCGCTTTCCCAGATCGTTTGAAAGATGGATCTCCAGCTGCCTCGGCAGGGTCATTACCCCGTCAAAAGGCCTGAACGCGGCACCCCGCTGACGTGTTATATGTGTCGTCAATAACTGCGCGTATCTGTTCGCCTCAGGTATTATATTCGCTCTGTGCATTTCCTGTTCATCCTTTTTTCACAAATAGGCTGTCCAATATGCTCACTGATATCTGAGTAAAATCCTTTATTGCCAGATCTACCCCGGCTGCGATTATCTGCTCTTCTGTGAGATTTGTAATAAGCCCCACACATTTTGACCCCGCGGATAACGCAGCTTTGAACCCCGAGAAGGCATCCTCAAATACCACGCAATCCTGAGGAGCTTTGCCTGCGACCTCGGCTGCCTTAAGAAATATGTCCGGCGCCGGCTTTCCGTTTTTGATGCCGTCTCCTCCGATTATTTGTGAAAAGAAACGGCGCAAATTCAATCCGTCCAGCACAAAGTCAATATTCTCTTTGCCGGCAGAAGTCGCTAGGACTCTGGGTATCCCTGCCTTTTTTAGCTGGTCAAGGAACACCGTCAATCCCGGAACCTCCGCAAGGAATGGTCTATAAGAATCCCTGTAGATGGCTTCCTTTTCCCTGCCTAATAGATGCAATTCATCAGGATCCGGTTGGCGGCCAAGAAAAAATGTCAAAATGTCACGGTTATTGCGGCCGGCAATATGACGGCTGTATATGTCAGGCGTGATAGTAGCATGACCTTTTTTCTGACAATATGACATCCATGCATTTCTATGAAACCGGCCGTCATTTATCATTGTCCCGTTCATATCGAATATCGCGACTGTCCTGGCCCTGTTCAAAGAAACTGACATATAAATTACCTTTCTTTAGATCAATGACCACCCGAAATATTCAGCTGTCTGCGAAAAGTTTCTGATCCGTTACTCACGATGACCTCTTCACGCGCATCTCTGTCGATGCGGCCGCTGCCGACAGCGCAGTCTGCGACCGTCACTCCAGACTCAACCGTAAAACATCCCGGGTATCCTGACGGGCCGATATCAACAGGCCAAAATACGGACCGGATGATTTTTGAATTGGAACCGATCCCCCATCCTTCTCCTATCACAGCATACGGCCCGATAACGCTGCCTCTTCCGATATCACAACCCTCGGAGATAATGCTCGGGCCTAAGACTCTATATCTGCCAGCAGCATATATTCTGCTCTGAGGATAAAACTCCTCTGTATACGGAAAATGCAGTCTCTGATCCAGTGCCGCCCGTTGAATATTTAAATAATAGTCAAGCTCGCCGACATCTGCCCACAGAGCGTCCGAAGCATATCCCATAAATTTGGCACTCCTGTTTTTTACCAGCCATGGAAAGATATCTTCGCTGAAATCTAAATCGTCTTCATCGGCCATTCCGGCTACCATCTCAAAAAAGGAAGTGTCAAATAGATAAACGGATGAATTCCTGTAGCGGCTCAGTTTCAACGCATCTTGCCGGGACAGCTTATGGCGGTAATCAGCGATCAGGCCGCTCTTTTGAAGCGGATCTTCTATAACTATAGGAGAACAGGTCCTTACATCATCTGTTATGGGTGTTGATACAATGGTTGCCGTGGCTTTTTGTCTTTCATGTACAGCTAACGCGGGACGGGGATCGATATTCGAGACAATATCGCCGCTTAGAACGACCACGGTCCCTTTATAACCTTTCCGGACCTCTTCCATGACGATCTTGACTATCTTCTCGAAATATCCCAGCCGCCTGTTCTTGACAAGATATGCATCAACACCAAGCTGCTCGAAATGTTTCATATAGATATCGTTCCATACCCCCGTTGTTACGAATGTTTTGTCGACTCCCAACGATCTCATCATCAAAAGTGACGAATATATCATCGGACGGTTCGTTATCGGGGCCAGGGGCTTTGGCCTGACATTTATATTAAAACAGCGTGGCGGAATACCTCTTTCGATGCTGATCTGATTCGCTTTCCTTAAAGTCAGCGGATAGAGCCTTGATCCCATGCCTTCAGCCAAAATAAAACCTATCATGATACGTTCTCCAATATGTGACCTTTTTCTCTGAGATCAAAGTCTATGATACGTCCGGGATCAATAGCCCTGACTTCAGCTACCGTACTTTCAACTGCGCCCGGTGTCTCGCCAAAATTCAGACATACGCCCCCGCCACCCGCGCCAAGCGGGAATATTACAGTCTTGTTCCTTGAAGCGATCTCATAAAGCCACTCTGAGCCTGACATATATTCTCTGCACAGTGTCGTACGGATCGCTCTGTATTTTTCTATAAGTTCTGAAGCTTTTCCCCAGTCCCGGGTACGCACGGCTTCCGCAAAATCATAAGCCAAAGGAAGTAATCCCGCGTAATCTCTGTATCCGGCCGCAGTTTTTATCTTCCTCAGCCACTCACGGTTAACAGCCTTGCTAGCATGCATCCTGCCGGAATGGATCAAGGCCATATGAGGCCGCACGTCACCGTATTGCGCGGGCTGTAAAAGTGTCCTGACAACCGCATCCCCGTATCCCGTACCCAGACCCGGCCTTCCAAAAGGAAACCACACATGATCAGCTATGCCTCCCCGGACCACGTTCCATTGTTCCTGTGTGCCTGTCAGGCTCACCCCCAGATCATTTTCATAGACAGAAGCCAATGAAACTGTTTGTGCTTTTGACAGCGCTATCCCCGCTAAATGAGCTGCTAATATTGCTACTGAAGTGCTTACTGTCGCCGAACCGCCAAGTCCTCCAGACATCGTCCTTTCATCGGTATTTTCTATGGTCATCATCACGCCATTTAGTCCGAATGTCTCCATGATCTTAAGCAGCCAGTTCCTTTTTACCGGCGGTATTTGCCCGGTTTTACCTTCAACATGCCGCAGGTCTGGATAATCCATGCTTTCGATCGCTAATTTCCCGGGTTTAAAAGGGTAAGCTGTTATTTTTGTTCCTGTGTTGATCGTAAAATCGACCGTGCGCGGCAACCCTTTTGACCATTTCCAGGAAGGGTCCCTGTCAAGGCGGCCAGGGACTTCTCTAAAAGAAAAGTATGTCCTTTGCACCAGAGGCATGTTGAGCCCTGACCCGGGCCCGTCGATCCTGTGAAAACCGGTGACAGAAGGAAGCTTGCCGCGTTTTTCGGCATCCGCAAGGCGGTTATGTACCGCATAACCGGAATGACTTACCAAAATACCGGTTCTTTTAATGCTCATGATACATAACCTCATTTTTCATGCGATCCCGGGTTCAAGTCCAATAGTTCTCTATAATATATTGTCGAGTAAAAAAACAAGAAATTTCATCTAAGTTGAGATATATAGGTGGATATGGAGCCGGGATCAGAAAGCGAGCCGGTGAATCAGGGACTTTAACCTTATATTATCGCAGCTATATCGCGCATTGGCCTTTTGTTGGTTTTTAGTCTTACACATTTCACCCCGGATATTTTCTGAACCATCCGGACATTCTCGTTAAGGACTTTCTTATTCTGGCCCTTTCCGAAATGATCGTTAAATACGACCGCTAGTATTTTTATCTTCCTCTGTTTTAAAGCTTCGATCGTAAGCAATGCCTGGTTTATCGAACCGAGCCTGTTGGGAACGACCAGGACAACCGGCATTTCCAGTTTCTTTACAAGATCGATCATAAGTGCTTTTTCGTTCAACGGCACTAGAGCGCCGCCGATGCCTTCCACTATCACACGATCGAACATCTTTGCCAGCTTCTTAAAACTCTGTTTTATCTGTCTATCGTCTGCCTTCTTCCCTTCTGCCCTTGCCGCAAGATGCGGCGATGCGGGGAACTTAAAAATATACGGGCACATCAGACCGATGACCTTCTTAACGTCTTTCTTCTTGATACCCATTATCCTGAGATGTTCTTCAATGTCGAGAGGCTTCTTTGACCCGGTCTGGACCCATTTCTGGGTGATGACAGAATATCCCTGTTCTAATAGAGATCTTGCGAGGAGGCCGGTAACCACCGTCTTGCCCACGCCCGTATCGGTGCCGCAGACAAAGACATGCTTCATTGAGATGCCCAGCAGAAGAATAGCTGGTTTGTCGCCTGTATGTTCTTGTATTTCCGCTTGTAAAGCTCTTCGGCCTTTTTCAGGACGTCTTTTCCGAGAAGCCCGTTGCCCGCCATCGAAGTGCCCTGCGTCCCGGAATATTTTATCTTCGTCAGGAGCGCCCTTAAGGTCTTGTGATGCTCCTTCACGATCTCTTCCCTGATACCGCAATGCTTGAAATGCTTTTTCAGGATAGCTTCGATCTCCGGCCTGCCGAGGAATTTCTTTGAATTTACCACCATCTTCTTATTCGTCACATCTTCCATCACCCACGACAGTTCATGGTAAGTCAGAGGTCCGAACAGCGTGAATGCTATCGCGCCTTCTTTCTTAAGGATCTTCTTGTATTTTGCCATCGTCCTGTCAAGGTTGGAGAACCACTGCATCGTCGCGTTTGAAGCGATCAGGTCATACTGTTTGTCATCCGGCATCTCTTCGCCATCGGCGACCATGAACTCCACGCTGTCGTCCATCTTTTGCTTCGCTATTTTCACCATCTCCGGCGATATGTCCAGCGCCGTGATATGAGAGCTCTTGAATTTTTCGCGCAGTAATTTTGTGAGAGCTCCTGTACCGCAACCGATATCCAGGATATCTTTTGCCGGCGTTTCGGGGAGATATTTTAAAAGCTTTTCCGCGAGGGATTTCTGAAGCTTCGCGTACTTGTCGTAAGTCTTCGCGTATTTGGAGAACCGTTTCCTGATTATATCTTTTGTTTTTGAGCCGAAGGACATATGAACATTATCTCAAGCTATATTTTATGCGTCAAGGGCAAATCCCGTTTTTTTGTTTAAGAACGGCATGTGCCCCGCTTTTTCGATGAATACGAACCTGCTTTCAGGGAACAGCTGTTTCAGTTTTATGATCTCTTCCACCGGCACTATTTTATCTTCCTTCCCGAATATGAACCTTTTTTTTATCTGTGTTATGCTGTCCGGCACAATAGGCTTCTGATATAAATAATCAAGGCCTTTGCATAATTCATCGGCAGTGAACTTTACAAAATACTTCTTCATCAGGCCTTCCTTGAACTTTTCAAGAGCGTCTTTATCGCCGGCCGAAAAACATTCGAGGAAAAATTTATACAGGTATGCTTTTTTGCTTTTTTTGATATATTCTTTCACCCTGCCGATCCATTCTTTTGTGTAAGCCTGCCTGACGCCGACCAGGATAAGCTCTTTGATCTTTTCGGGGATCTTTCCCGCAATATCCGCGGCTATCACCCCTCCCAATGACCAGCCGAGCAGCGAGATCTTTTCTATGCCGTTCTTTTCTAAGAACAAAGGAAAGGTTTTTATCAAAGTGCCGGGGTCTGAAAGATTGGGAAAGATAAAATTATAGTCGATATCCAGACCTGCGAATATTTCCTTGTCGGTCGCCCACCCCGGGAAAAGCGCGATCGTCCTTTGCTTCCCCCTGTCTATGCAAGTGAAAACGTCATCATTTGAGCGCATTTAAGGCCTCATCGATCATTTCTTTGGTATGCAGTGATGAGAGCGAGAACCTGATCCTCGCCTGCCCTTTTGGGACCGTCGGGTACCTGACAGGCATCGCGCGGAAACCTTTTTCTTTCAGCTTTTTTGAAACTTTTACAGCCTCTTCATTTTCACCGATGACGACCGGGATGATCTGGGATGTGCTCCTGACCTCGAACCCGTTTTCCTCAATTTGTTTTTTGAAATAAACTGACAGTTCGAGAAGCTTTTTTCTTCTCTCCGGTTCTTTCTTCACCAATTCAAGGCTTTTTAAGTTTGCCGCTATTACCGCGGGCGGCAGCGCCGTTGAATATATGAAACTTCTGCATGTATTCACCAGGTATTCTTTTATTTTTTTCGAACATGCCAGATAAGCACCGAAGCTGCCAAGCGCCTTGCTGAATGTCCCCATAACCAGTTCGACACTTTCGGAAACCCCTTCTCTTTCGACCATCCCCGAACCTTTATCGCCGAATATCCCTGTCGCATGGGCCTCGTCCGCCATAAGCATGCAGTCATTTTCATTCTTTATCGCGGCAAGTTCTTTTAACGGCGCTGTGTCGCCGTCCATGCTGAAGACCGACTCGGTCACGATCAAAGCGTTCTTAAATCTTTTCCTGTTCTTTATTAAGAGCTCTTTCAGATGCCCGGTATCGTTATGAGAGAACCTGAACATTTTTGCTCCGGACAGCAGTATCCCGTCTATTATGCTGGCGTGGACAAGCTTATCGGCAAATATCACGTCTTCCTTTGAATAAAGGGCGCTGATGATGCCGGTATTCGCCTGATATCCGCTGTTAAAGACCAGTGATGCTTCTTTTGATTTGAAGACCGCTGTTTTTTCTTCCAGTTCATGAAAAAGGATATTATCTCCGCTCAAGAGGCGCGAGGACGCCGAACCTGTCCCCCATTTTTCAGCTGCTTCCTTTACGGCCTTTATCATCTCCGGATGGCCCGACAGGCCGAGGTAATCGTTAGATGAAAAATCGATATATTCTTTGCCGTTGACGGTGATGATGCATCCGTTCCTGGACGAAACAGGATCAAGGGTCCTGAAATTATTGTCTTCTTTGCGTTGTTTTAAAAGATCATCGATAAAATTCATCGTCTACCTCTTATAGAAATGACTAATTACTAATGTCTAATGACTAATGAAGGAATAATTATTTATATAATATTCTTCATTAATTAGTCATTAGGAATTAGTCATTAGACATTAGTTTTATCATTCTCCCACATCTTTATTATTTCTTTTATGAACTTTTGATCTTCCTCAACGCCCCTTCCCCTCACCGTCAGATACCCGCCTATAAGCATGCCGTTCGCTCCGGCCATGAAAGCCATCGCCTGGTAGTCTTTAAGGATAGTCTCCCTGCCTGCGGCGACCTTGATCGTCTTGTCTTTCAATATGATCCTGAACATCGCGATAGTCCTGACAGCATCTACCGGCGTAATGTAAGTCTTTCCCTCCATCGGCGTTCCCTTAATAGGGACAAGAATATTTATCGGAACCGAATCCACGTTGAGTTCTTTTAAAAGCAAAGCCATGTCTATCCTGTCCTGCCATCCTTCTCCGAGGCCGATTATGCCGCCGGAACAGACCTGCAAGCCAACTTTTTTTGCGGCCTTAATAGTATCGATCCTTTCATCGAAAGAATGGGTCGAGACTATTTTGGGATAGAAATTGCGGGACGTCTCAATATTGTGATGGTATCTTGAAAGACCGGCTCTTTTTAATCTCAAAAGCTGACTTTCTGTTAAGGCTCCGAGTGAGGCACAGGCTATGATCCCGACGTTTACCGATATGTCTCTAATTGCGCGCTCGATTACACCGAGTTCTTCTTCTGTCAGATTGTTGCCGCTTGTAACTATCCCGAATCTTTTTGCGCCGTTCTTTTTTGCCTCAACAGCTTCACTGAACATTTTTTCTTTGGATTTTAGGCCGTAGACCTCGATCTCGGCATTATGATGGGAAGACTGGGCGCAGAACTTGCAATCCTCGCCGCACAGGCCGCTTTTCGCGTTGGTTATCGTGCAGACGTCGAGACAATTCCCCATATTGTCAGACCTGACTTTATCCGCGAGGGAAATGATCTGCGTGAGCGGCATATCGATCAGCGAACTGACGGAAGATATTTCCATTTCAGGCCTTTTGTTTTACGGGTTTATCGGGGATCTGTTATTTAGCGGCTTTCGGCTTGTCGTTCTCCGCAACAAATTTTTTGATCTCGTCGATGTTCTCGAGCAGCAGTTTTGCTTTTGACACCCCGAAGGAAAAAGGATATTTATCCTCGTCGCTCCTTCTAAGGATGAGGATCGGCTTTCCCTGGTACTCGGATCTTTCTGTAGGCATGTGTGGCTCCTTTCGGTTTGATAATAAGATTTTAGCAGATTGAATGTCTTTTATCAAATATTTTTTATTGCCGCGGTCCTGTTCGCTTCTTTTATGAGATCAATAGCCTTATCCGGTTCCATGCCTTCAGTGACATCAAAAACAGGTTTTTCTCCGCCGTTTTGCTGAATAAGACAATTACCTGCCAGAGCCGGGACCAATGAACCCAGCCCGCTTGAAACAAGCAATTCACCCATCACCGTCTTGGCCGGAGCAAGTCCGAACCAGTTAGCTGCTTCATTTATCGATTCCACCGGCCCCGCCGAAAGATGCCAGCCGTTCATGAAGAAATCCACCTGATCTACACCCAGAATTTTCCCTGTCCTTAAAAGCCGTTCCCTCAGGCTGCCTTTTTTCGCCTTTGTGGGATCGGTAGCACCGAATACATCATTCCTCATAACCGCCCAGGAGCTTGAATAACTGGATCTTGCGGCTATTGACTGGATCCTGCCCCACCAGTCCGGAAAATAAGGCGAATCGCTGGCGATCAGCATCGCTATGACCCTGCTGTTTTGGGATGTAAAATGACTTAACTGGACTGCATGAAATCCGTTAAGGATGCAGACTGTCCTTGATCCTTCAGGGGAAGGGCCGTCGATAGTGATCTTTTTTGCGTACATTCCAGGCGCTAATTTTTCCGGTTTATCGCCAGTCATCCATTTTTCCATAAGGACTTCTGCCGAAAGGTCCAGTGTTTCTATTGCCTGCTTCCCTGAAAAGACATTTTTATCTTCCGGGCTTGATCCGAATATGTCGGTAAATCTTTTTCTCGCTGTTTCCGGCAGGGCTTCGGCACCCAACCTGAATATCCTGTTTATCACTCCGTAATGTCTTTCGATAATTCCCGCGTCTTTCATAAAAGGACCGGAGACAGCAGATATAGCCTGAACCTTGTAACCGTTCCCTGCGATCGCCATCAAAGTTTTGTTGATAAAAGCCTTTGTCAGCGCTTTGTCCGTGCACAGTTCGGGCTTTAAAAGTATCACCATCTGTTTTTTTGATACCGGCAAAATGCCGTCTTCACGAATGAACGGCACGATATCTATCCTTCGCGCTGATGGTAATCTTGAAAGTTCATTGAATATGAGACCGCCTATCAGATTCCGCTTTTCCATCAATACGGATGGTTTCAGATAACCACCTGGCACTAACCTGTAAATGTTCGTTGGCACGATATATCCCCTCTGATAATAAAAATAGGATTACAATCCTTTATCGGATAATATTTGCGTGAATTTCAGTTTTTCTGGAGTTTTTCGGAAGATTCTTTGGCTTCCTGAGCGAGAAATTTTTCGATGTTCTTTTTAAGCTTATCCCTGACCTTGAGGAACTCTGCTATCCCCAGGCCGACGGGGTCTTCTGTGCTCCAGTGGATCTTCTTGTGGCCCCCGGGAACGAAAGGGCACATCTGCTTGGCATGATCGCATACTGTTATAACATAATCGAATTTCCGTCCCAGGACTTTTGACACATCTTTAGACTCGTGGCCCGTTATGTCTATCCCCGCTTCTTTCATAGCTTCTATTGCCAGCGGGTGGACGCTCGAGGGACTGACGCCCGCACTGAAGACTTCAAATCTGTCGCCTGCCATATCCCTGAGCAGACCTTCGGCCATCTGGCTCCGGCAGGAATTACCCGTGCAGATGAACAGGACCTTTTTCATGGCATAAACAATATCACTTTTTCAGGCCATTGTAAACCGTTAAAATCAATAGAATATTGACGGAATTCATGATAAGATGTCTTTTTGATGCAATGCCTAAAGAAAAAATTGGTTTTTTTACACTTTTAAAGAATATATTCAGATAGCTTTTTTTGCCTGGGTGGGATTAGGGTCTGACGGTCTTTCATCTTCCTGCTACGGTCCCCCTGAGGCATTCATCACATTGGGAAAACATCATTACCTGGGCCTGATCGTGGCGCTTATGACCGCCGCGACAATATTTATCATAAGTGAAAGTTATTCCCAGATAATAGAACTTTTTCCCCAGGGAGGCGGCGGATATATCGTCGCAAGCAAGCTTCTGTCGCCGGTCACGGGGATGATATCGGGCTGCGCGCTTCTGATAGATTATATGCTCACGATCACTCTTTCTATAGCAAGCGGGGCTGATGCCATGTTCAGTCTTCTCCCCCCGTCCTATTATCAATACAAGATCTATTTTGCACTGGCTATTTTGTTAGTGCTTATAGTACTTAATCTCAGGGGCGTAAAAGAATCTGTCCTGACCCTTATGCCGATCTTTTTACTTTTTGTAATAACACATCTGATCGTCATAATTGTCACGATCACTACACATCTGCCAAATTTCACGAGCATTGCCGCATCGACTGCTAATGATATTGCTGCCACGAGGCATGAGATCGGCATGTTCGGTTTGTTAGTGCTCTTATTGCGTGCTTTCAGTATGGGAGCCGGAACATATACGGGAATAGAGGCTGTCAGCAACGGGCTGCCTATCCTCAGGGAACCGAAGGTCAAGACCGCCAAGAACACGATGAAATATATGATGATATCTCTCGCGACAGTCGTATTAGGTCTTATGCTCGGTTATACCCTTTTTAATATCCAGCCGGCATTCGGGAAGACGCTCAATGCGGTTCTTTTTGACAGGATCGCCGGGAGCTGGGGTTTGCCGGGATATATTTTCATCCTGTTGACCCTTATTTCGGAGGGAGCGATACTTTTTGTGGCCGCGCAGACCGGGTTCATCGACGGCCCGAGGGTACTTTCCAATATGGCCATCGACCGCTGGGCCCCTAAAAGGTTTGCCCTTTTGTCGGACCGGCTCGTCACGATGAACGGCATACTTATAATGGGTGTCGCATCTTTCATCCTTATGGCCGCGACTAACGGTTCCGTGGTATATCTGATAGTCCTTTACAGCATCAACGTTTTTATAACGTTCTGCCTTTCACAGCTCGGGATGGTAAGGTACTGGTGGGTTGCGCGAAAAAGGCTCCGAGGCTGGTTTAAAAAACTTCTGGTGAACGGGATCGGACTTTCAATAACGGCTTTTATATTGACGACCGTCATAATCGTCAAGTTCCATGACGGAGGCTGGATCACCCTTGTAATAACAGGTTCGGTCGCGATCCTGATGTTCCTGATAAAGAAAAACTACGAACAGACAGACAATCAGGTCAAAAGCCTTGATAGGATGGTCGATGAGGTCGAGGCATTGAACCCGGTTCCCGGCATCCCCGTAGTGCCTGAAAGTTCAAGGGAATTTGACCCTCGCAATAAAACAGCAATCATACTTGTAAAGGATTTTACGGGAATAGGGATCAAGACAGTACTCAGCATATTCCGCTCGTTCGGGAGTACTTTTAAGAACGTTGTGTTCGTCCAGATGGGCCTGATCGACGCGTCTGCTTTCAGGGGACATGACCAGGTTGAAAAAGTTGAACGGAAAGTCAAGATGGAACTCGACAGGTACATCGAACTTGTCCGTCGGCACGGTTACCATACGGAAGGGTTTGCTTTGTCCGGCATCGATACTGTAGCTGAACTTGAGAAGATCGCCCCGAAGATAATCAAAAAATATCCGAACGCGACCTTCTTCGGAGGGCAGGTCATTTACCCAAACGAAACTTTCTTCACAAAATTCATGCACAACTATACATTGTTCACCATACAGAAACATCTTTACGCCGAGGGTATTCCTCTGTTTATCCTTCCTATCGAAGTGTAGTCTTTTTGTAAAAATATTTTTATGCTATCATTAAATCTCATTGATATTTTTTGTGGAGGTATAAGATGAAGCCCAGGTTCAAAGGCAGGATACTTATGATCGGCTGCGGGTTCGTCGGAAGGTGCACAGTCCCTCTTATCTTAAAACATATAGATGTCCCCGCTGAAAAAGTTACAGTCATAGATTTTGTCGACAACAACAAGTGGATAAAAGAATCCGTCAAATCCGGAGTAAAGTTTAAAGTCGATAAAATCACACGCAAGAACTTAAAAACAAAACTTGCCCAGTATGTCGGCCCGGGAGACATGATAATAGACCTCGCCTGGAACATTGACTGCTGCGAGATACTTCAGTGGTGCCATGACCATGGAGTGATGTACATAAACACGTCTGTCGAGCTCTGGGACCCGTATGAGGGCGCAAAAGACAAGCTCCCGACAGACAGGACGCTCTATGTGAGGCACATGGCTATCAGGGAGATGGTAAAAGGATGGAAGACAAAAGGAGCGACAGCTGTCATCGAACACGGCGCCAATCCGGGACTCGTATCGCATTTTACAAAAGCAGGGATAGAAGACATCGCAAAAGCTTTGATAAAGAAAAAACCGAAAGATAAAAGAATGCCGTTAATAAAGAAATATCTGAAAGACGGGGACTTTCCAAAACTCGCGATGCTCCTCGCGATAAAAGTGGTCCATATCAGCGAAAGGGATACGCAGATAACGGACAGGCCCAAAGAAGTGAATGAATTCGTCAACACCTGGAGCGTTGAAGGTTTCAGGGAAGAAGGCATCGCTCCGGCTGAAATGGGATGGGGTACGCACGAAAAAAANNNTTCCCATAATGGCGGGCCCGGAAACCAGATCTGCCTTTCACAGATGGGAATAAAGACCTGGGTCAGGAGCTGGGTACCGTGCGGTGAAATAACAGGGATGGTAGTGCGCCACGGCGAAGCTTTTACAATATCCGACCATCTGACCGTCCGGGAGAAAGGAAAGCCTGTTTACCGGCCAACGGTCCATTATGCCTACTGCCCTGCCGACGTCGCCATCAATTCTCTGCACGAGCTTGAGATGAGGCAGTTCGATCTTCAGGAAAACCAGAGGGTACTTACCGATGAGATAATCAGCGGCCGCGATGAGCTCGGCGTCCTTATAATGGGACATGATTTCAAGTCGTGGTGGGTCGGATCGCTTTTGGACATCCATGAATCAAGGGAACTTGTGCCTAACCAGAACGCGACGACCCTTCAGGTAGCATGCTCAGTCATCGCCGCGGCTGTCTGGATGATAAAGAACCCCAAAGAAGGCGTCCGGGTGCCTGACGATCTGCCTTACAAAGATATCCTGTCAGTGGCAAAAGAATACCTCGGGCCTTTCGTTTCGACCCCTGTAGACTGGACACCGTTAAAAACAAGGGTAGCCCTGTACCAGAATTATAATGATGTAAAGTTCGATCAAAGCGACCCGTGGCAGTTTGGGAATTTCTTGATACAATGAAAAAAAAGCAAATAGAATCGGTCATACGCAGGTTCACCAAAAAGCACCCTACCCCGTTAATGCTCGTCAGCAAGAGCATATTAAAGAACCAGTACGACCTGTTTAAAAAACACCTTCCGGGAGTTGAACCGTTCTACGCCATCAAAGCAAACCCGGACCCAGAAATAATAAAGTTCTTCATCAGTCTTGGCAGCGGGTTCGACGTCGCGTCCGGCAATGAGATGAAGCTTGTGCTGGGCCTCGGTGCGAAGCCCGAAAAAGTGATATTTGCCAATACGATCAAATCCCAAAAAGATTTGGAGTTTTCCGGAAAAAACAGCGTCAAATTCATGACCTTCGACAACGAACCCGAGATCTACAAAATAGCCAAGTACTGCCCCGGCGCGAAAGTCCTGGTCCGCATAAAAGTCGCCAACGTCGGGAGCATCGTTGAGCTTTCGCTCAAGTTCGGGGCTGATCCCGAGCAGGCCGTGCATTTTCTTAAAAAAGCAAAGAACCTCGGGCTGAAACCGATGGGTGTCGCTTTCCATGTCGGCTCCCAGTGCCTGGACGCGCACAATTACATCCAGGCGCTTGAGATGAGCGCCGCGATCTTTAAAGAAGCAAGCAGGAACGGTCTCAGCCTTTCCGTGCTTGATATCGGCGGCGGCTTTCCGATAAAACACTTTGACAGCGACGGCCATATCGACTTTAAATCTCTCGCGTCAAAGATAAAACGCGAGATGAAAAGGCTTTTTGACAAGAACGTCAGGGCCATAGCCGAACCGGGAAGGTTTTTCGCAGGCCCTGCGGGCACTCTTGTCACAAGCGTGGTGGGCAGGACTTTCAGGAACAATAAGAACTATTATTATCTCGATGACGGGGTCTACGCGGATTTTTCCGGGATAGTATTTGACCACTGCAAGTACCAGTTCAACGCCCTGAAGCGCGGCCAGAAATTTCTGAGCACTCTTGCCGGACCGACCTGCGATTCTTTTGATACTATTTCTCAGAGTGTGGAACTGCCCGAGCTTGATGTGGGTAATATGGTTTATGTCAAAAATATTGGCGCTTATTCTTCCGCAAGCGCTGTCCCCGGTTTTAACGGATTTCCTCCCGCCAAAATATTATTGGTTTAAAGACTGCGTCCGTCCCATATCATCTCGTTATATTCCCTTATCATTCTCTGTGTGGAAAAATAAGCTGATTGTTCTATGCAGTTGATCATCATGTCGACCCATCCGGAATCTTCAAGCCTGATCTTTTCCGTCAAAGTGTCGTAATAAAGCTTTACCATCCCGTCGAGTGAGTCATAAAGCGCGGCTGAATCCTCTTTCATCTTCAGGTCCGACTCCGAACCTATCTCGCCCTCCTTCGGGACATAACCGAATATTTTTCCAATGTTCTTATCGGCGGCCTCAACTATCCAGCCATCCAGAGTGCTCAGTTGTATGACCCCGTTCACGATCGCCTTCATACCGGAAGTCCCGGACGCCTCGAACGGCGGAAGCGGGTTGTTAAGCCAGACATCTACTGAACTGGTGAGCATCTTTGCAAAATATGTATCGTAATTTTCAAGGAAGCATACACGGAGGATCTTTCTCTGGCCGCCGAGGCGGTTTATCTTTTCCATCAATTCATCCATATGGAGCGACGCGGGAGTGTCCGCGGGATGCGCTTTCCCGGCGATCAGGACCTGGACAGGCCCTGTATCTCTGGCGATCGAGATAAGCCTGCTGACGTCATGAAAAAGCAATGTCGGCCGCTTATATCCCGCGAACCGCCTTGCCCATGCGATAGTGAAGGTGTTCGGATCGAAGAACCATGACTTCAGATATTTTGAAAGTGTTTCTTTATTCTGCCTGTGAGCTGCAAGAAGTTCTTTCCTGAAAACTACATCGTTCTTTAACGACGCGACGTTCTTCAGAAGCACCGGATCGGCTTCAAAGTCCCCTATCCTGTCCTTGTATTTTTTCAGCATGTCCCTGATGCTGTCGGACATCCAGGTGAAAGTGTGCACTCCGTTGGTTATGCTCCTGATCTTGCCGGCATACTGCGGGAACTGCAGCCTTGTGACTTCGCCGTGCTTTTGCGAGACTCCGTTCACGTTTTTCGCATTCATTGCAAGTATCGTCAGGTTAGCCTGCGAAGGATTTTTCAGGTCCCTGCCGTGTTCCCTCAATATCGCGGCCTTCTCCTCACCCAGAGCCGCTTCTATCTCCTGAAAATTGAAGCGGTCATGTCCCGCTTCCACCGGAGTGTGGCAGGTGTAGGCAAAATTATCTTTTACCGCATCCAGACCGCCTTTTTGCGCCTTTTCAAGAAAGGCGAGAGCGGCATGCCCCTCGTTCAGATGGTATTTTTTTACAGAGTAGCCCAGGGTTTCGAGTGCTTTCATCCCTCCGATACCGAGTATCATCCTCTGCGCGATCTTTATCCAGTTGTTATTGCTCCTGTAGAGCTGGTCGGTAAGTTCTCTCAGGTATTCGGGATTTTCCACACAGTTAGCGTCCAGCAGTATCAGCGGGACTACGTTCTTCAGGTCATAAGAATATATGTAATATTTCCATAATTTCAATTTCAATTTCGCGCCGCTTAGCTCTATCTCGACGGTCTTTTCAAGCGGTATTAGCCCTGGATACGAGTAAGGGTCCCATGTTGTCTCTTCGGGGAACTGGCCGCCGCCTTTGAACCAGAACTTCTGCTTGAAGTATCCTTTATGCCAGAGTATCCCGATACCTGTCAGAGAAATACCTAGATCAGCCGCCGATTTTAATGCGTCGCCCGCCAGGACCCCGAGGCCTCCGCTGTATAAAGGCAGGTCAAGTATCTTGTCCACTTGCAAAGTATGATAATAATCCATCTGCATCATGTTCGAGAAGATCTCATGTTTTCTCGACATGTTGGATTCGGCGATCTTGTTCTTTGTTTTGAAAGTGTGGTAGATGCTGGGGCCGAGCCCGAATTCCATGGAGAAATATGCTACGGAAGGAGTTTCCTTTGAAACTAGCCTGTTCTCGGCATCTATTACCGTCTGCAGGGGATACCCGAAGAACTCCGAAGCCGTGATGTCCTTTACATGCCTTTCGTCGTTCTTATCAATACCGATCAGTTCCAGGATATTGTTGTCCACTATATTTTTTATTCTATAATAAACCGGGGTGAAAAAGCAAATATTTTCAAAAAGAAACCCGTGATCGCTTGACCACGGGTCCTTTAAAATTACTGTAAGCTATGTCAGTGTGAGATCATGCTGACCGGTTTTAATAAATCTTCAAGCACAAAACATACGCCCGGAATTTGTGTCCCGAAAGTTGACGGCACATGGATGTTCCGTTCTGCTAATCCGAACGTCATATGTACGGCCAATTTTTGCCAAGTCGCGACCATTCCCGGACGGCCCGGCTGACAGAGTGCGCCATCACATCCGCCGATGATATAGTCGGAGCTTAGGATTTGCCATGGCCCGATAGTATTGGCATACGCGGGGATACCGAAGATATCGGAATCAGCGCTTGTCAGGATATTCTGCATAATTGTCATAACGCTTAGCGGCATCCCAAGAACATATTGGACCCTCTTCCAATCTTCCGCATTATTTCTTACGACCCTTGCCAAATGCTCTTCAATAAACGCAAGGTGCGTTATCTGACCGATACCGTGCACCACAACCTTTTTATATTCTTTGCCCTCCGACTTTGCTTGTGTTTTTCTTGCGGCCATAAGCTCTGCATATCTTGGCAGCATGTCTCTAGTTGCAAAATGGTTTGCGGCAAATTTGTTATTTAGACGGCTGAAGAAGGCTCTGCCCATCGCATACTGGAATGATTCTCCGACAACTATTGGCGTCCCGTTTTTGCGGGCCCATTCATCCATATTCCAGGTTTCTGTTCTGTCGAGCGGTGTTTTCCACTCATTAAGCCTCGCGACCGTGTATTCGTATTGCCCCATAGGTCCAACAGGCAGAATGATATCCAGAAAGCTGCCTTTTCCCGCTTCTTGATGAATGACTGCTGCAAGAGCATCACCCATCCTCTTATCATGCGCTACAACATCAGGCACTGATTCGACCCGATAATCCGGGTTCCAACCCTTTCCCTCCGGGCTGGTCAAAGCTTCTTTGCCCATCGCTCCGACCGCTGCTATTGTTTTCTGCATTTCCGGTGTCCGCCAAGGGGCCGGGATGATCGCTCTCCTCGCGGCAGCGCCCATGATAACATCTGACACATTTCTGAGCCCGCCTCTTGTTATTTTTCCTTCTATTACTGATACGGTCATTTTATTTTCTCCTTTACATATTTATTTTTCGCACAATAATATCTCGATGCTTATTTCCGGAAATTTCACTATATTTTAAAATAATAAAAAAAGGCCATTAAGGCCGCTTTTGTTCATTCGTGATCGGATATTTTGTATTGTTTGTGTATTGGTGCTTGTTTATTGTGTATTATTCTTTAATCTTCAGACTTCATTCACATCCCGTATCAGCTGCCCCCAGTACTTTTTAGAGCCCCATTCCGGAAAATGAGTTTCAAACCCGGGGTCTTCTTTCTGGACAGCACACCATGACGCGAAGTGTATCATCCTCATCGCCTGTAAATAAGGTATTAGCCGCAGTGTATTACTATCAAACTCATAAAAAGTCCCATAACCTTTAAGAAACCAGTCTATTTCGTTCCGGCAGTTCTCGACTTTGTCAGGGAGCAGCATCCACATGTCCTGCACGGGAGGTCCGACGCACATATCATCGAAATCTACGATAAATGTCCCCTCTCCGGGCCTGTGGATGAAATTGCCCATATGGATATCGCCGTGAAGCTTTATCATTGAAGTATTCTCGAACATTCCGGCAGCTTTTTTGATGAATTGATCCACGCAAAGGTCAAAAGCCTTTTTAAAATCTTCCGGCACAACATTTGTCAGGTCGAGGACCTCAAGATGATGCTTTGTCGCTGTATCCGGCCTCCATATTATCCTTTTTGAATCTTTTGTCCTTGAGCCGGCAAGATGCATTTTGCCTATCAGCTGCCCGATATTGATCCAGCCCTCTTTATCGAATTCGTCCAGCGCCCTTCCTCCCATCTTTGGGAATACCGCGAAGCAGATCCCTTCATGCTCAAAAAGCGTCTTGCCCCTGATCATTACAGGAGGAATGACATGGTTATCCAGACCGTAAAGATTTTTTATGAAAGCATGCTCTTCAAGTATCTGTTTCTCTGTCCAGCGTTTAGGCCTGTAAAATTTCACAATGAGCCGTTTCTTGGAAAGTTTTTCCTCGAGCTCGAATACCCTGTTGATATAACTGTTCCTCTTAAGAAGAAGTCCGCTAAGTTCTGATCCTGTCACATTCTGAACAGCATTTATCACGCTGTCGTGCGTCAATTTTTCCCATGCGTTGCTCATGACATAATACTAGCATTATTCTGGTAACGGATTTTATGTGAAATTCCTTGTTTTTTTCATCGATAATTTATTGTAGAACGAAAACAGCAATATATAAGGAATAAATAAAATGGCAAATGTCACTTTCGGACAGTTTCTAAGAACATCGCCGGGCCTTCCGGAAGCCTGGAGAAGATATAACTCGGGAAGAGGCGATGTCCCCCAGATACACGACAGAAAGATGCACGTCGATACCGCCGTCGCACTTGCATGCATGCTGCCAAGACGCATTGTATTTGGCCAGCTCAGATTGGCTCCTATTTCCCGTGAAAGGGCGCTTGAATTATTTAAGAGCCCGCATATGCCCGGCATTGTCGCGCTAGAGATACTTCACAATTGCAGGGACGGAGACCGACCGATACCGATCCTGGAGTCAAGTGACTTCAATGATCTCGGATTAAATAAATATGGGGTGCTTAGTGCTGAGCCTAAACAAATCAGCCCGCATTGTATTTTTGATATCTTACGTCGTTTTGAACGGTCCAGCGCAAGTTCAAAACTCGATCACCAAAAAGCAGCCGAATGGCTTAACAAGCCCTCGACCGAAATGAGCGTTTCTACCAGGATCGAAGCTCTTAATTTGATCAGACAAACATACGGAGAAGAAGATTTTGTAACGACTTTAAAAAACATGCGTCCTCTTTCCGCACTTGAATACTGGTGCATGTCAAGGTTTCACGTCGGCATGGTTGACGCGCACCTGTTCGGCTGGGTGCAATTCGGCGAATAATATCCAAAAGGCATCTTCTTAAATAACTTCCTTTGTCGAAACAAGAAAAGTAAAAGGAAACTTTGACTTACTATGATATCTTTTCTATAATGATATTATGAATAAAAAAATACTGATCGCCATCATATTTATATTTGTTTTATCGGCCAATATCCTTGCCGCACAGAAAGGAAACCACAAGATGTATGCAGTATTTGAAACGAGCATGGGGAATATAACCTGTGAACTGTATCCGGAACAGGCCCCTCTGACGGTAAAGAACTTTGCGGGGCTTGCTAAGGGGGAGATCAAGTGGATCGATCCTAAGACAAAAGAAAGCACGGAGAGGCCGCTTTATGACGGAACAATATTCCACAGGGTCATACCGGATTTCATGATACAGGGCGGAGACCCTCTCGGCCTCGGTATAGGCGGCCCCGGCTACAGGTTTGAGGATGAAATAGATCCCACGCTCAATTTTGACAAAGCAGGAATGCTCGCTATGGCAAACTCGGGACCGAATACGAATGGTTCCCAGTTCTTCATAACAGTCGCCCCTACCCCGTGGCTTACGGGACTCCACACGATATTCGGAAAGGTCATAAAAGGACAGGACATCGCCGATAAAATATCTGTCGTCTCTGCCGTTTCGGATAGACCCGTGAAGCCGGTGGTATTAAAGAAAGTGACTATTAAGTAGTCGAGGATGGCTCTAAAAGTATCAGTTCACATTAAGTCTTGAATAGAATCCAAACGCAAGAAAATATTTTTTCCACAGCTCGTCAGTCGAACCGTACTGGTTGTCGAACCAGATAAAATCCACAAAGGCTTCCCTCGTCCTTGTAAGCTCCCTTAACCTTTTAAGGTTCTTCGGGTCTGTTATTGTGAGGTCAAAAAGTTCAATGGCTCTTTCAAAAGCCATGTCTCTGTTCTTGGCATCTCCTTTGTTCTTCCGATTAATGGTCCTTTCGACCTCGCTGCCGATATTACCCATCTGCTCGCAGAGCCTTAAACTATGCCATCGTCCGGAAGCAAGGTCTTTGTGACGGATCGTCATTTTTTCACCAGTTTATTGATTATCTCCGTGATCTTTGCCCTTATTTCCTTATCTTCGACGCCTCTGCTCCTGTTGCCGCGGTTCGGCCTGATATTGATCATCGAATCGTATTCTATGAAATCCTCTTTTTTTTGACCGGGATACAGGTTGATCCCCCACAGATCGCACTGATCGGACCCGTTCTCGATCAGATAAGCTTCCATATCCGCGTGTAACTCGGCGTCAACCGCCGCTATATCTTTTTTTACGTCGACCACGGCTTTTACCATATTGCCGAACATCATCTTTGCCATGCCATCCAGCTCGCTGACCGATATCTTGTCCCGTACTATTTTCATACTAAAATTATACCACTTCGTGAAATATCTGCGCTGTCTTTAATTCAAGAAATCTGAAATATTCGTGAGGCAATCAGCCTTAAGAAATTCGTGCCATTCGCGACAACACCAAAAAATAACCCGGCCCTTCGACTACGCTCAGGGCAAGCATCTATCCTCCTTCGCCCTTCGGGCTTCGGCGGACAAGCCTATCCATCGAAATGTTTTGTTTCAATTCGCGAGGCTATCAGCTTTAAAAGTTCGAGTGATTCGCGACAAAAGCAAAAAATAACCCGGCATCTACCTACTCTCCCTGGCCTCAGGGACCAAGTACCATCGGCCTTGGAGGTCTTAACTTCTGTGTTCGGAATGGGAACAGGTGTTGCCCCTCCAGTAAGGACACCGGGATATTTTTCTCTTAGACGGTCAAGTCTAAGCTTTTCTAAATAAGGTAATCTCCTGCGCTAAATAGTGACAGTGGAACAAGACTCTCGATCGATTAGTACTGGTCAGCTGAATCCCTTGCGGGACTTACACCCCCAGCCTATCAAACATGTGTTCTTCATGTGATCTTACAACCATAAAGGTTGGGAAACATTATCTTGTGGTGGGCTTGACACTTAGATGCTTTCAGCGTTTATCCCGACCAGACATAGCTACCCAGCGTTTGCCGTTGGCACGACAACTGGTACACTAGAGGTCTGTCCGTTCCGGTCCTCTCGTACTAGGAACGGCTCCACTCAAGTTTCCTGCGCCTGCACCGGATATGGACCGACCTGTCTCACGACGGTCTGAACCCAGCTCACGTACCGCTTTAATGGGCGAACAGCCCAACCCTTGGGACCTTCTCCAGCCCCAGGATGCGACGAGCCGACATCGAGGTGCCAAACCTCCTCGTCGATGTGAACTCTTGGAGGAGATCAGCCTGTTATCCCCGGGGTAACTTTTATCCGTTGAGCGATGGCCCTTCCATTCAGAACCACCGGATCACTAAATCCTACTTTCGTATCTGCTCGACATGTACGTCTCGCAGTTAAGCTCCCTTATGCTTTTGCACTCTACGCTTGATAACAACCAAGCTGAGGGAACCTTTGAACGCCTCCGTTATCTTTTGGGAGGCGACCGCCCCAGTCAAACTGCCCACCTAACTCTGTTCCTCGGATTACACATCCAAGGTTAGAATTCCAACACGACCAGAGTGGTATCTCACTAATGGCTCCACCCGATCTAACGACCGGGTCTCATAGCCTCCCACTTATGCTGCACGGATCACATCGAAACTCAAAGTTAGGATACAGTAAAGCTCCACGGGGTCTTTCTGTCCTGGTGCAGGTAATCCGTGTCTTCACGGATATCCCAATTTCGCCGAGTCCCTCTTCGAGACAGCGCTTCTATCATTAC
>JAPLKZ010000002.1 GCA_026387835.1 Candidatus Saganbacteria bacterium | reverse complement strand
CATCTCACGACACGAGCTGACGCCAGCCATGCAGCACCTATTCTAGACACCGGTTCAACGGTCACCCGGTGTTTCCACCAGGATACTTCTAGAATTTCAAGCCCAGGTAAGGTTCTTCGCGTAGCATCGAATTAAACCACATGCTCCACCGCTTGTGCGGGCCCCCGTCAATTCTTTTGAGTTTTAGCCTTGCGGCCGTACTCCCCAGGCGGGTCACTTAACGCGTTAGCTACGGCACAGAAGGGGTCGATACCTCCTACACCTAGTGACCATCGTTTACAGCAAGGACTACCGGGGTATCTAATCCCGTTTGCTCCCCTTGCTTTCGCATCTCAGCGTCAGAAGATGTCCAGAAAGCCGCCTTCGCCACTGGTGTTCCTACAGATATCTACGCATTTCACCGCTACACCTGTAATTCCGCTTTCCTCTACATCTCTCCAGCCCTGCAGTATCAAGTGCGTACCCGGGTTGAGCCTGATTCCGGACAACGCTTGCCCCCTACGTATTACCGCGGCTGCTGGCACGTAGTTAGCCGGGGCTTCCTCTGCGAGTACCGTCAATATCGTTCTCGCTGACAGGGCTTTAAGATCCGAAAACCTTCATCACCCACACGGCGTCGCTCCGTCAGGCTTTCGCCCATTGCGGAAAATTCCTCACTGCTGCCTCCCGTAGGAGTCTGGACCGTGTCTCAGTTCCAGTGTGACTGATCGTCCTCTCAGACCAGCTACCCGTCATAGCCTTGGTGGGCCGTTACCCCGCCAACAAGCTGATAGGCCGCAAGCTCATCCGTCAGCGAAAAACCTTTCATTACGCTCTCATGCGAGAGTGTAATAATATCCGGTATTAGCCCACCTTTCGGCAGGTTATCCCGGGCTGATGGGTAGATTACTTACGTGTTACTCACCCGTCCGCCGGTTGCCATGTATTGCTACATGGCCCCCTTGACTTGCATGTGTTAGGCGCGCCGCCAGCGTTCGTCCTGAGCCAAGATCAAACTCTCAAAAAAAAGTTTAATTAGCTCTTTGATTCCAAAAAATTCTGACTGGGAAATTCATGTATTTGCGCCACATTGCCCCGAAAAAGCAAAAGCTTTCCCGGAACATTCATCCCTGTTTAGTTTTCAAGGTTCTTTTTCGTTAAAGAAAATCGTGTGAGGATAAAAATAGGTATCTTTGCCCTTCAGGGGCAATCCGCCTCCTTCCCTTACACGTAACTATTATTTTACAGATAATCCGGGGTGCTGTCAATAGGGCATCTCTAGCCGCTTTTAAAAATAACATTTTATTATTTTGTTATACTGTTTATATGATAATTTCAAAAAAGCTTATTCGGATCACGGCCATAGTATTTTTACTATTTCTCGTCGGTCCGTCTTTTGCCGGAAGCCGGCCGATACTCCCAAAAACTGTTTTTCAGGGAAAGACCTTCACAGTACCGGTGATCTCAAAAGACCCTGTTTCGGGAGAGGCGGTCTTTCTGGGAAAAACGATCCCGTTCTACGGATATAAGAACGGGGCAAGGGCGATAATCGGAGTCCCTCCGCTTGCGGCAACGGGGCAGAATGAAATAATTATAAACCTTTCAGCTGGCGGCAAAAAAGTGATGGAGAAAAAACAGGTCATAATAATGCCGGCGAAATTCAAAGCCGAAAGCCTTGTGTTCATGCCAACAAAGATCAGAGGGATATCAAAAGCAAAAATAAAGATAGACCAGGACGAGCTGGCGGTGATGATCTCAAAGGAGACGCCGGTAAAGTTTTGGGAAGGCAGGTTCATAATGCCGGTAAAAGGTTATATAACTTCGCCTTTCGGAGCGTATAGGAACTACAACGGCAAAAGATTAGGCGACCACAGAGGAATGGATATAGGAGGAAATCCGGTTGGCACACCGATAAAAGCCGCTAACTCCGGAGTTGTCGCTTCCGCTAAACTCCTGCCGACACTCGGATCGTGCATCGTCATAGACCACGGACAGGGTGTCTGTTCCATATACATGCACATGAGCAAGTTGCTTGTCACAGAGGGTGATGAAGTCAGAAAAGGCGATATCATAGGGCATGTCGGGAACATAGGCCTTTCGAGCGGCCCGCACCTTCATTTCGGCATCAGTGTCCACAATACGAGGGTGGACCCTGTGCAGTGGGTGCAAAAAGAGATATAATTTTTATGATGGACATTAAGATAGACCGTATCATCGATGCCAATATCAACCGCCTTATTGAAGGTGTGCGGGTAGTTGAGGAAATTGCGCGGTTCATATTAGAGGATAAAAAGCTTACGCAGGAGCTGAAAAACGTAAGAGCAAGAGTAGGCAGGCTTTCCTCGGGGATGTCAGAGAGCAGCCAGATAATGAGCCGTGATTCCAAAAAAGATCTCGGAAGATATCTATATCCCGAATCAGAAGGAAAAAGGACAAATATCGCGGGTATCGCGGCGGCAAACATCAAAAGGGCCGAGGAAGCCGCGAGGGTGCTTGAAGAGTTCGGTAAATTGATCGATCCGGCTTTAGGAAAAGAATTTAAGGATATCAGGTTCGAGATCTATGATATAGAAAAAAAACTTATGATCGGCTGTAAGCCGTTAGCGATCAGCCGCAAGCTTGATTTTGACCTGTATGTTGTTACAGACCCGAACGTCCTTGCAGGCAGGCCGATTGTGAAAGTCGTGAAAGAAATAATAAAAGGCGGGTGCAAGATGGTCCAGTTAAGAGATAAGAAAGCGCCGATAGGGCAGTATTTTAAATGGGCAAAGGAGAGCGGGCGGGAGTGCAAGAGGGCTGGAGTAACTTTTATCGTGAACGATTATATCGATGTCTGCCTTGCTATAGACGCGGATGGTGTTCATCTGGGGCAGGATGATTTCCCGATTCCCCTGGCCAGAAAACTCTTGGGGGAAAGGGTGATCATCGGCGGATCGGCAGGCAGCCTCGAAGAAGCCCGCAAATGTCTCTTGGAAGGCGCGGATTATATCGGTTTTGGCCCCGTCTATCCTACGACCTCCAAGGAAGACGCCGGCCCCGCGAGCGGGCTTGGCCTCCTGAAACAAATCGTGGAGTTGATCCCTCGGCCCATCATTGCCATCGGT
>JAPLKZ010000001.1:21912-23871 GCA_026387835.1 Candidatus Saganbacteria bacterium | reverse complement strand
ACATTATGGATGCTGAGTTTCCATATGTCCAGCTTGTGTGTTTATCATCTCCTATACTTTCGCAGGTGTTAAGACTTTTTAGAGAGAATGATAGAGCATTTATATAGTCACCTTTTGCTTTCAATATAAGGTGCTGATAATTATAAACTTCACCTAATGCTGTTTGATCCCCAGATTTTTCAGCACGACTTTCAAGTTCCTTTGACCATTCCCAGGCAGATTCAAGAGCGTTATCTTGCCATCCAACTACATAGATGATATGGAGATATGGAGGTCTGAGTTCCGGGCAGTAGTCAATGTTACTTATCAACTCCATATTTTTGTGGGTATATTCATACGCTTCCTTGTATTCTCCTTTACCCCAATGTCCTACAGCAATTGTGGAATTCATCAGCACTGCCCCTAGACATTCTATATCGTTCTCCAGTAGCTTCAGACCTTCTTTCCCATATTCAATTACATCATCAAACCTACTTTGCCAGACCAAAGCTTCAGAAATCCAATAATAGAGTATTGCCAATTGACGAGGTGGAAGCTTCATTGTCGTTGCCAATGCGATAGCTCTGGCGAAAAAGTCCTCAGCTTCTTTGACTTTCCCTATCCCGAAAAGCACTTCCCCTAATCCCCTCAATCCTTCCAGTTTCCAATCATCACGATTAATCTGCTGATTCATTAGCATAATTACGCTTAGCCTTCTCTCCCGCCTTTAGCATATACTCAACTGCTTTCCCTGCATTGTCACTCTTTGAGTAATGGTGTGCTAATTCGTCATAGTAGTCTTCCAATCGTTCTTGATATAGCTTCTCTATGCCCAAAGCTACCTGACTATGAAACGCCTTTCTACCTCGCTCAAGTATGCCCTGATAGGTCGCTTCCTGTGTGAAGGCATGTTTGAAGGCATACTCCAATTCTGGAACTGCACGTTCTTCATAGACTAAATCACGTTCCTCAAACTCGTTCAGGTAGTTATCCAGCTTACTCTCGTATTGTGTCAAATGATCAAGAAGGCGGTATCTAAACAATCTACCTATAACTGACGCACATTGAAGGACATATCTAGCCTCCTCTTTCAGCCTATCCACCCGTGATAGGACTACGCTTTGGATGGTGTCAGGAACGTTTATATCCTTTATCTCCGCCTTCGCCTTCCAGCTTTCATTCTCCTGATATACAAATTCCTGCTCTATCAATGATCGTATTACTTCCTCTATGAAGAACGGATTGCCCTCCGACTTTTGTAAAATCACGTCCCTGACGGCTTCTGGTAGATTATCTATGGCAAGCAGGTCCTCAACTAACTGCCTACTTTGTAGTCTGGATAACGGCTTTAGCGTGATCTCAGTGTATTTATCAAGGCACTTACGCTGTGCCTGATCACCAAGCTTCATTGCCCTACTATCCCTCTCAGGACGATATACGCATACAATCATCAGCGGCGCATGTGATAGTCCATCCATCAAGTGGGATACAAGGTCAAGTGACAGTTCATCTGCCCAATGCAAGTCCTCTAGTATCAGCATCAATGGCTGTTTCTTTGCCATCTCTGAGAACATATCTCTCAACTTCTGCTCTGGCGTGGCAAACTTGAGTTTATCATCAATTTCATTGCCAAACTGTATTGATAGGAGATGCCCCAAGAACTGCAGCGCTTCATCCGCACTGTCTGGAAATATCTGCTTTGTGCCGTCAACTACCTTTTGAGCCATATCAGTCATATCGTCTATTTCACCCAAACTGAAATATGTCCGTAGTATATCAATAAAAGGCAGGTAGCTGATTGGTTGACCTATGGAAACACATCGCCCTTCAAGATATTGGAATTGCTTATCTTCTCTGCTGGCAAGATATGCCTTCAATTCACTTACCAATCTTGACTTACCAATACCCGCTTCACCTATGACACTAACGATCTGCCCATGACCATTTAGCCATTCATCAACTGATTCCTTCACTTCGGTG
>JAPLKZ010000001.1:0-21841 GCA_026387835.1 Candidatus Saganbacteria bacterium | reverse complement strand
GCTTCTCAGGATGCGCCTTCACTTGCTTAACGGAATAGGCTGTGACAGATTGAGCAAATCCCTTCACTGTAAGGTTTTGAATTATATCAAAATCAAATGCCCGGCGTGTAAGACGGTGTGTTCCACTACCTACGAGTATCTGTCCAGCTCCCGCTGATTCCTGTAATCTCTTTGCTAGGTTAATATCTGTTCCATAGGCTGTGTATTCATTATGCAATTGTGTCTGTATCTCTCCAACGGTCATCATTGCTGTATTGATACCTATAGATACCTGCAATTGATAATCCTGCATGACATTACGCATATCAATTGCTGACAGGATAGCACGTTCAGCATCGTTCTCGTGGAGTATTGGGGCACCAAATAGTGCTAACAGTCCATCGCCTCTAAATCCGCTTATGCTACCTTCATATTTAGCAACGATACTGACCAATTGCTTAAAGCAATCCTGCACCATTTGGAATATCGTCTCAGACGACTTGGTAGCGGATAGCGGAGTGAATCCTGATATATCAGCAAACAATGCTGTGATAGGTCTATTCTCTCCAGTATATTGTTGTTCTGCTGACAGATATTTCTGTGCAAGGGCGTCGGGTATCCAGTTCTTAGATTCTGAATGAATTTTCTCTAACGTCGGGATGTTCGTTTCTACAGTTTCCGTAGAGGGTTTTGTATCAGAAGGTTTACCACATCCGCCGCAGAATTTTTCGTTCGGTTCGTTTTCAAAACCACAGTGCTGACATACCCAACCAAGTTCAGTTCCACATTCAGAGCAGAATTTTCTACCTTTTCTATTCTCATATTTGCATTTGGGACATTGCATAAACCATATCCTCTATATTATGAATCGGTCTGTTTATCAGGTCTATATATCTTGAAATACTCAAAACGCGTCGAAGTCGTCGGCCCTCGGGGGCAGCAGGCGAGAATCCCCAATTGGATAGGGTCTTTCATTGGGACGTCCACTTGACCACAGCGATACCAATTTTCCCCATCGGAACTCACATATCCGACAAATCGATCTCCCTTTCGCTCTAACCGCAGCCAGGCTTCTTTTGCCTCAAAGGGATGTGTGCCCGCGTCTATAGGTTTTCCTGCGGAACTTGCCCAATAACAGACTATATCTTCCTCCAAATCATTGGACGGTACCTCAAGACGGATGCATTTAACCTCATTCTTCCACACAAGCAGGCCGCCGGACTTCTTTCCGTTATCCCCGTCAAAAATCTTCGTTTCAGCTATGAAATCGCCAGAAATGTATCTCAACATCCGTGGAAAATCATGATCCTCAAGATAACTAGAATGAGGGTATGGAAGGGCAGTAATCTGCAAACCATCCTTCTCCGTCGAGTAACTGTTGGTTTTCACAGGATTCACCCATTCCCAACCAGCAGATACTGGGTCCTGAGTGAATTGCTCTAACAACTCAGGAAAACCTGATTCTTTTAATTCCACTGGTTCCAGCAGCAACTGAGTGAGATCATATTTCCTCATACCATCTGGTTCGGTTTGCTGTATCTGATCCAGTATCCAACGCAGGTCATCTTCACGGTCATATCGTCTGAAAATACGCCCTACCTGTATCCATACTGGTGAGACCATATCCAGTATATGCTTAATATGCCCCTTGATGTAATCCAGTGCCAGCCGCTGCGCATGGTTCCAGTCTACTGCCTGCGCAATTATGCCCTTTGGAAGCACCCAGGACAGAGCAGTCAGGGCTTCATGTAGATTCTCGAAAGAATCAAGTGAACTCAAGAGTTTTCTTGCTATCATCGGTCTTTGGTCCTTTTGAGAATTCAACAATTCAGCGGCATATTCGACCCTCTGAGAAACCCTCTTTGCAAAGTTTCCTGCCCGAGGTCGCAATTCCATTAGCTCCTGTGCTAGTACCTCTGCGTCCTCCTGGCGACCACCCAGTAAAGCCAGCAGTATGACCTGTACCATGTAGAAGAACCGCACACTATCAGTATCAGCTTCGCTCAAGCAGGATTCCAGTGACTGTTTCAGTTGGTAGTATACCTCCGGAGCAATAGTGTACAGGAATTCATAGGTCTCTTCCACCAGGTTATTCCATCTTTGTCGCATTATAGAGTAAACTATGGACTTGCCGTGCATTACAAACGTGGAATCCACCATCTGGAGCATCATTTCGTGAACCTTTGAAGACTGCCCGATGGAGACATACAGGTGCATAAGGTTGCGAGTAACTCCGATCATAGTCCAGTGAAGCTGTCTGCTTCGGACGCCAGCCTGCCATCCTTCCTCAAATATCTCTATGGCTCTTTGAGTCTCTCCCTGGCGGAGATAATATGTGCCCAGTTGATCTGCCGATACCACAGTTGACCAGCTCTTCCCGGATTTAGCCGCGGCTTCCATAGCTTCCCTTGCAAGGCTAATTCGCTCATTCTCACTCCCCCAAAACGCCAATAAACTACAAGCTGCTGCGTATTCAGTTAAGTCATGCTTGAGGTGCGGTAGATAATAGAGAGCCTTTTCCCGCTCAAGCCTAGCTTGCTCTTCTAGTCCACCCACTCCCAGGCGTAGATAGTATAGAAGCGCATGTAGGTGGGCAAGGAGATCTCTATATCCCTCCTCCTCTGAAATAGCTATGGCTTTATTCAGAATGGGCTCCCATTCTTCCAGACTACGGACCCAGCCTGCACGTAGATACGTCATAATAGCTTCTCGTGATCTATCTGTCGGGTCAATCTCCTCAATGGCTTTACGAGAATAGATTAGACCTTCATCTGTTGCCTGCCCTTGACATATAGTTCCATAATAAAGACGGGAAATCCGCGCATACATGCTGGCACGCCTAGTTCTCTGTGTGTAAAGATCCGCAGCCTCAGTGGTATCGGAGACACATTCCTCCAGAAAACCGATGGATTGGTATACACCTCCACGCCTTTCGTATATTTCTGCAAGCCTGTCACCGGTAATCCTTAGTTCCTCCGCCAACTGAATTGCCCGTGTATAATAGTCAATAGCAATGTCATTTAGGTAGTTTTTTGTGGCTTTCTCCCCAGACTTTATAAGATATTCTAACGTCTTTTCCTGATCCCTGCTTCGCTCCCAGTGATAAGCAAGCTCCTCATAGAATTCCTCTATCCGATCCTGATACAATCGTTCTATGCCTTCTGCAACCTGTCTGTGGAACTGCCTTCTCCTTTGCTCTAGGATGGTCTGGTAGGTCGCTTCCTGTGTCAGTACGTGCTTGAACGTGTATTCTAGCTCTGGCATAGCACGCTCCTCTAACACTAACTCCCTACCCTCTAGCTCATCGAGATAATCATCCAGTTTACGCTCATGGCTCATTAAGTGATCAAGAAGCCTGTATCTGAATAATCTGCCGATGACAGAGGCACATTGTAGGACATACTTCGTCTCTGTCTCTAACCTGTCAATTCGCTCCATTATCACCCCATGTATTGTGTCGGGAACGTCTATATGTTCTATGCCTGACTTCGCTGTCCATCTATCACCATCTTTATACACCAATTCCCTCTCCATGAGTGAACGTATCACTTCCTCTATGAAGAATGGATTACCCTCTGACTTGACAAGGATCATATCCCTGACACTATCTGGAAGGGCATCTATGGCAAGAAGTGAGTGAACCATCTCATAGCTCTGTGTCCTGTTGAGCTTCTTCAACTGTAACTCAGTATAGCTCTCAAAGCACTTACGCTGTGCCATCCCACTGAGTTTCCAGCACTTATGATCCTGCTCCGGTCTGTAAACACACAACAGAAGCATCTGACTGGTAACAAGCTCATCCATCAGCATCGCTATTAGGTCAAGGGATAACTCATCACTCCAGTGCAAGTCCTCCAGTATGAGTAATAAAGGCTTGCTTCTTGCTATGGTTGCGAATATGTCCCTCAGTCTCACCATAGTCTGATACCTGATCTGCTCTGAACCATATCCATCAAGCTTGCTGTCTAGCTCATCTCCGAACTGGATGGACATAAGGTGTCCTATGAATGGCAATATATCATCTGCTCTATTAGGGAATAGCTCTGTTATATTATCCTTTAACTTCCTAGCAATATCCTTCTCGTTATCATCCTCCTTCAGATCGAATAGCGTTCTGAACATATCAATAAATGGCCAATAGCTTATGGGCTGTCCTATGGATATACAACGTCCTTCTAGCCATAGACATGGCTTATCGTTGATAAACCCCTTTATCTCTTTGACTAACCTTGACTTGCCTATACCCGCTTCACCTATTATACTGACCATTTGTCCTTGACCGGATAGCCACATATCCACTGTGTCTCTCAACTCGGTAAATTCATGTTCCCTGCCGATCATGCGTGACTGTAAGCCCTCTATGCCTCTGAGCTTCTCTGGATGCTCTTTTATCTTTGCTGCCTCATAAGCAGTCACGGGTTTATCTATGCCTTTCAGGTTAAGTGATGGTGTCTGTTGGAAGTCGAATGCTCTCTTGGTAAGCCTGTATGTCCCAGAACCTACCAGTATCTGACCGGGATTTGCTATCTCCTGCAATCTCTTGGCAAGATTGATGTCTGGTCCGTATGCGCTGACTTCCAGATGCTCCTTAGTGCCGATGGGTCCGAAATACATCATTCCAGTATTAATGCCAACTGATATATTAAGTGATAGTTCTCTGACTTTATCACGCATTTCCAGTGCTGACATAATAGCACGTTCTGGATCGTTCTCATGTGTTATTGGCGCACCGAAGAATGCTAGGACGTTGTCGCCTATGAACCGATTAGGATTGCCTTCGTATCTGAATATAGTATCAACTATGACCTTGAAGCAGTCGTTCACTATGTTTACCACATTCTCAGGAGAGTGTTGGTTGGATAGAGGAGTGAATCCTGATATATCTGCGAATAACGCTGTGACAAGACGGTTTTCTCCCTGTAACTCTTGTTTGGCAGTATCCATCCTCTGCCTGAGTGGTTCTGGGATGTAGAGTTTATCTTGCATGTCTTCTAGCTTGGGGATTGCCGATTCTGGTGCTTCCTTTAGTTTTTTTCCACATTTCATGCAGAATGCAGCTTCTTCTGGATATTCTGCTCCACAGTTGGGACACTTTCGCTCAAGCTTTGTCCCGCACTTCATACAGAACAGAGCTTCTGACGGATTATCTTGCTTGCATTTAAGACATTTCATATCAATACTCCAGATTACTTGGGTCTATATATCTTGAAATATTCAAATCTTGTTGATGTCGCCGGTGGATAAAAACAAGAAGCGTAGATACCCACTTTGATAGAATCGTTCATGGTGATATCAGCCCACCCACAGCGATACCAATATTTACCATCATTACTCACATACCCAGTGAAACGAGATCCCTTGCGTTCTAACCTAAGCCAGACTCTTTCTGCCTTAAATGGATGCACTCCGGGACTGATGAATTTTCCATTTGCAGTTGCTTTATAAGATATATAATCAAAATCAACCCCAAAACGAGCAAAGTTAGTCTCTGAATTCCATAGGAGCAATCCGCCACGCTTTATACCGGTGGAACCGTCAGCAATCTTCGTCTCAAGGATAAAGTCACCTGAAATAGTCCGTAACATAAGGGGGGCATTACGCATATAAAATCCTTCACTCAATTCATGTCCTGGCGGAACGTCAATCTGCAAGTAACCTTCTTCGTCTGATTTATAGCGGCAATATCCTGTGGGATCCACCCATTCCCAACCAGCAGTTGTAGGATCTTGCTTGAATTGATCCATTAACTCAAGTAAGCCAATTTCCAACGGTTCCATCTGTTCGAGAAATAATTGGGTTATCCCTTCCTCTTGCAGAGCGTTAGCAGCTGTCTGCTGAACTTGGTCTGCCAGCGATTGAAGTTTGCTTCTATAATCATAACAATCATAGATATACTCCACATCTCGCAGTATATCGCTTCTTTCAGAATATATGAGAAGCAATCGGCGTTGCTTCTGAAGCTCATTCAAGACGGTATAATTCAGGTGAGTCCAATCTATAGCGGCAGAGATTTCGTCTTTTGTCAACACCCAGCTCATGGCATCCAGGGCTTTCTCAAAATCATCGAATTTCTCAGAAGATCTAAGCAAATTTGTAGTTATTGACATTCGCTGTTCTGACAGCGCGTTCATTAATTCGATATCATATAATAATTTTTTTGATATTCGTTGGGCAAAGCTTCCTGCATATGGATGTAGCTTTAGTAATTCTTGCATATAGGATTCTGCATCAACAGGACGACCATCTAGTAAAGCTAACAGCATGAGTTGTCCATAATAGAAAAATCTCACACCATCGGTATTGGTTTCGTTCAGATGTGATTCCAGCAAATGCTCCAGTTCATAGTATATTTCCGGAGCCATTGCATGAATTATCTTATATATACCCTCTAATATTTCATTCCACCGGTGCTGAACTGTTGGATGAACTTCTGACTTACTATGCAATTCTATGGTCGAGTCTACCATCTGGAGCATCATGTCCAACAATCTGGATCGATCTTCTCGTGATACATACATACCAACAAGACCAATTGTAAGTCGTATGACATGCCCTCCTTGAAGCTGTCTTGATAATACGGCGGATCGCCATCCCTGTTCGTATACTTCAATAGCTTTCTGAATCTTTCCCTGACCACAATATATGATTGCCAACATTGACCCAAACGCCACAACCGACCAGTTATTCTCGGACTTTACAGCAGATTCAAAAGCTTCTATCAGAAAGCGATCATCGAAATGAAAACCCCACCCCAATTGACCACATACTTCCGCATATTGGGACAGATTAGGTTTGAGGTAAGGTAGATAGGAAATTGCTTTTTCTCGTGCAAACTGTCGTTGTTTCCTGAATTCCTCCTCGTCAGAACTCCAATTGAGTATATATAACCACCTGTAATGCATAGCCAATAGATCATTATATCCCATCTCTTCTGATATAGCGATGGCTTTCCGCAAAAGGCGCTCCCCTTCTTTTGTATCTCCACCCATGTAGATGAAGAATGCTCCCGCATCTTCATAAATGCCAGCAGTCTCTCGGGATTTATCCGAAGGATCGATCTCCTCTATTGCTTTGTAGAAATATTGGGAACCTTGTTCTATATCAGTAATACGTGCCCAATAATTACGAGCAATCTGCCTATACATATTAGCACGCTTTGATTTATTGGCATAAAAATCCGCTGCTTTCATCATATCAGATATAGATTCTTCGTAAAAACCCATATCATTATAAACCCATCCTCTAGCTTCGTATATCTCAGCCAACCTATCCTCCAATATGCCAACTTCATTAGCCATTTTAATTGCAAGGGTATAATAATCAATAGCGACCTGATTCAAATAATGCTTTGCCGATTTCTTTCCAGCCTTCACAAGATACTCAAGTGTTTTCTCTCTGTCCTTGCTTCGTTCCCAATGATAAACTAATTCCTCGTAAAAATCCTCTATACGTTCTTTATATAGCCTTTCGATACCCAGCGCCACATTACGATGGAATGCCTGCTTTCTCTGTTCCAGTATCCCCTGATATGTAGCTTCCTGTGTCAGTACGTGCTTGAAGGCATACTCCATCTCTGGAACTGTTCGCTCTGGATACACAAGATAACGCTCCTCGAATTCATCAAGGTATCCATCCAATTCCTTCTGCTTCTGGGTTATGTGATCTAATAACCGATACTTAAACAGCCTGCCTATAACACTGGCACACTGTAATACATATTTGGCTTCTGATTCCAGCCTATCTACTCGCTCTAGTATAACGCTCTGTATCGTATCCGGAACTTGAACCTCAATCACGTCAGCCTTTGCCACCCAACTGTCATCATCCTTGTATACCAACCCTTGTTCCATTAATGAGCGGATCACTTCCTCAATGAAGAACGGGTTCCCCTCTGACTTAGCAAGGATCATATCTCGCACGCTGTCTGGAAGGTCATCTATCGCTAGAAGTTCATGCACAAGCCTTCTGCCTTCGGGATCAGGCAGTGGTTTGAGTGCGATCTCCGTGTATCTCTCAAGACACTTCCTACGAGCTATACTGCTCAACCTTGAGACATTGTGTCCCTGTTCTGGACGGTATACACACACTAACATCAGTGGATGCGCCATCAATTCATCCATCAGTAAGGATATAAGGTCAAGTGACAGTTCATCCGCCCAATGAAGGTCCTCAAGGATCAGCATCAGATTATTACGCTGTGACAGTGCCTCGAATATGTCCCGCAGGCGCATCATTATTCCTTGTTTCACTTGCTCTGGACTGTAATGTGTTAATCTTGTGTCTATCTCTCCACCGAACTGAAGGTTCATAAGCTGTCCCAAGAATGGGAGAATGTCATCAGTCCTATCTGGCATGAATGATTCTATCTGCTGTCTAACTTTATTTGCCATTTCAGCTTCGGTATCCTCCTCACTCAGACTAAACCAGCTTCTCAGAATGTCAAGGAACGGCCAGTAGCTGATAGGTTGTCCAATGGAGATGCAACGCCCTTCGAGATATAGATGAGCATGACTGCTATCTGTTTCAAGGTGACCCTTCAACTCAGATACCAGTCTTGACTTGCCGATCCCTGCTTCACCCACGATAGATATTATCTGTCCCTTGCCAGCAATCCATTCCTCTGTAACGTCTATGAGTTCCTCATATTCTTTATCCCTGCCAACCATCCTTGCTCGCAATCCCTCGATACCACGCAGTTTCTCAGGATGTGATTTTATATGTTGTAGGACATAAGCTGTAACTGGTTGGCTGAATCCTTTCAGTTCCAGCGATGGTATTTCCTGAAAGTCGAATGCACGTCTGGTAAGACGATGAGTTCCTGATCCTACCAGTATCTGGCCAGCCATAGCGGCTTCCTGTAATCTCTTGGCAAGGTTAATATCTGTTCCATAAGCAGTATATTCACTATGCAGCTGGGTCTGTATCTCACCGACAGTCATCATGGCAGTATTGATGCCAATAGATATACCAAGTTGTCTGTCTTCCATCATCTTTCTCATATCTATTGCCGCTAGAATTGCTCTCTCAGCATCGTTCTCATGCAGGATAGGCGCACCAAATAGGGCAAGCAGACCGTCACCACGAAATCCGCTGATACTTCCTTCATAACTGGCGACAATACTAACCAGTTGCTTGAAGCACTCCTGCACCAACTGGAATACGGATTCTGATGATTGGGAAGCTGATAGAGGGGTGAATCCTGATATGTCAGCGAACAGCGCAGTTATGGGACGGTTCTCACCAATAGCCTGCTGTGTTGCGGATAGATATTTCTGAGCTAAGGCGTCAGGTATCAGGCTTTGCAGTTGTGCGTGCATATCTTCGAGCTTGGGAATAGCAGTGGTTTTTGCAGAGGATTGCTCCGAAACTTTAGTTCCACACTCATCACAGAATTTGGCGTTTGGTCTCAGTTCAGCGCCGCAGTTGGGGCATTTATGCTGTAGCTTCTCCCCACATTCCTCACAAAACTTAGCCTCATCACGATTTTCGTGTCTGCATTTCGGACATCGCATTATCTTTCACCTCTTGCCATCTTGATTTTTACCTGAATATTCGAAAGCAGTCGAAATGAGTAACAAAATCAGTATTAGTAGGTCCGAACACTCCAGCAACTCCAACGGTGTATAGACCAACCTGGATTGGATCTTCAACAGGGAAACTAAATTCACCACAAGTCATCCATTTCCTCTCATCATCACTACAGTATGCTATAAATTTATCACCTATTCGCTCAAATCGGAGATATACGACGTCGGAAACCAGAACACCTATTCCAAAAACATTATATATCCCTCGCATATTACCTACCAAACTGATATTATGTATACCTTCCATTTTCATCTCAAGTTGAACCTGATATTCTCCGTCTTTTCTGACAACAAAACCCCCAACCGATGGTAAATTATCAGCAGCGAGTGTCATTTTTGTCTCAACGGCAAAATCCCCTGATATTTCCTGAAGCAGCATAGATGTATTTCCAGAGGTAATAAATTTTCTTCCCAGACCAGAAAAGGTTCGGGGAGAAGCTGTGCGAATTTCCAGCCAACCGGCTTTACTCGAAAAGTTATAACTAGCCTTCCCTCCCTGATCTTCCCATTTCCATTCAGGCTTTAAACCAGGTTCAGCAAATTCATCTATAAAACTTGGTTCAATAAAATGTCCTGATAGTTCCCTCGATTCAAGATACCATTTAACAGAACCAAACTCCTGGATGAAATCCGCTTTTTCTTTTTTGATTGCTTCCCAATAAGAGATAAAATCATCCCATCGCTTAACCAGAATATAAGCCTCTTCTAGAGTATACAATATACCAAAGAAAACAGAATTATGAACTTTTGAGCTATTGGGTAGACCAATACACTCCAAAGCCTTTTTGCTATACTCGATAGCTTTCTCTGTGTTTCCTTTCAAAAGATACACAAAACCAAGTAAATACAAATGAACTATAAACCATGGATGATTGGGCATTTTTAGAAACTCTTCAAAGTATATAATAACCATATCCCAATCGTTCCTTCCATAATACACTCGCCCAATATAAGAGCAGGCTTGACCAATGAAAAACTGGTAATCTAGCTTCTTGAAAATCTCTAATGCCTTTTCCATGAGTCTAATAGAAACATCATCCTCACCAGCATACCAGTATACCCATCCAAGATGGAGAGTTGTGTTCGCGATAAAATAGCTATTCCCGGATTTCTCAGCAACCTCCACCGATTTTCGCGCATACTCGAAAGCCTTATCTGTATCACCGGACAAACAGACTACAAGGGCAAGGAAGATGAGTAAATCCTGTATTTCGGGAATGGAATCAGTTCCTTCTACTACTTTCAGCCCATTTTTCGCTATCTTTATGCCTTCTTCCAGCTTTCCCTGATCGCCTTTGATCCATGACATGGGAATACATATCCGCGCCATTTCAACAGAATTTGTGTCTTCCCCAAGCTCGGTAACTCCAGCATTAAGATATTCCAATCCTTGATCATACCTGGCTTCTCGTTCACAAGCCCAACCCATTATTGCATAGATCCTGGATCGGAGTTTCCCATTGGTGATATACTCTAATGCCTTATGACAATATTCCAATGCCTCTTTATGCCTTGCCATCGGAAAGTATATTTCCCCTAAGCTCTGGTAGATATGCCCAAGTACATCAACAGATTTTGATTCCGAAACTTCAGCCAGCTTTAATGCCTGATTGTAATACTCAATAGCCGATTCATTGGCATAAACCTTTTTAGATTTATCCCCTGCCTTCACAAGATAATCCAATGCTTTATCTTTATCATCACTTCTGCTGTAATGATATGCCAGTTCCTCGTAACACTCCTCTATGCGCGATGAATACAATGCTTCGTATCCCTCTGCCACCTTGCGATGGAATTCTCTGCGCCTGCGCGATAATATTGTGTTGTATGCTGTCTCTTGCGTAAGGACATGCTTGAAACTGTATTCCAGTTCAGGTATAGCGTGCTCCTCATATACCAGATCCCTCTCCTCTAACTGCCAAAGGTAACCGTCCAGATTTCCCTCCTGCTGTGTGATATATCGCAACAGATTGTATCGGAATAGCCTGCCTATCACCGATGCGCTCTGAAGCACATACTTAACCTCCTCCTCTAACCTGTCTATCCTTGCCATGATAACACTCTGAATGGTATCTGGCACCTCTACATCATTGATGTCTTCCTTGGCGATCCATCTATCCCCGTCCTGATAGACTACACCTCTCTCTATCAACGACCTTATGACTTCCTCAACGAAGAATGGATTACCTCCTGCCTTGTTTGTGACAGTCTGCTTAACTGATTCAGGAAGGTTTTCTATGGTGAGTAGTGACTCTATCAGCATCCTGCTCTCATGAGGGTTCAATGCTCTGAGCGTTATCTCCCTATACCGTTCAAGGCATTTGCCTGATGCACGTGTCCCGATGTGCCAGCTTTTGTGTTCCTTCTCCGGACGATATATGCACAGTATCATAAGCGGTGAGATGGTGAGAATATCCATCAGAAGGTTTATCATATCTAATGACAGGTTATCTGCCCAATGTAAATCCTCAAAAATGAGCAGAAGCGGGTTCTGCTGCGCAAGAATGAGAAATATGTCCCTCAACGTAAGGAAAGTCTGATACTTAACCTGTTCCGGTGGGAGATACTTGATCTTTTCGTCCCATTCATTGTCAAATCTGACCGAAAGCAGGTTGCCTATGTAGGGAACAATCTCTTCCCATCTCTGCGGGAAAAGCGATTGCATCCTGTCTATGATTTTCTTTTTGCGGTCATCAAGGCTGTCTTGCTCAGAGAATTCCAGATAACTTCTCAGAATGTCAATGAATACCCAGTAACCGACAGATTCACCAATGGAAACGCCACGACCTTCTAAATAAGGATGAAAGATTGAGGATCCCTTTTTATCTTTTATTTTTTGTCTGAGATACTCTTTCAACTCAGATACCAATCTGGTTTTACCAACACCTGCTTCCCCGATAATTGAGACGATCTGTCCCTTGCCGGCTAGTAACTCATCCACACATTCTTTTAGTTCCGAGAACTCCTTATCCCTGCCGATCATTTCTGACCCTATGCCCTCGATGCCACGAATTTTCTCTGGCTTTGGCAATGGCTTTATCACTTCATAAGCATGTATGGGTTCGCTGATGCCTTTGATTGTCAATAAAGGCAATGGCTGGAACTCGAAAGAGCGTCTCGTTGAGCGATACGTGGTTTCACCTACAAGGATCTGCCCCGGTTCCGCTATGTCCTTTAATCTAGCGGAAAGGTTCACTGCAGTACCCATAGCTGTAAACTCGCTATGAGAGTCTGGACCTATGGCGCCGACGAAAACCATGCCTGTATTGATGCTGATCTTTATGCTCAGATTCAGCTTTGTTACAGCATCTCGCATTTCCAGTGCGGACAATATAGCCCTTTCTGGATCATTTTCATGGGTTTCAGGTATGCCGAAAAATGCCAGAACGCTGTC
Organism: Candidatus Saganbacteria bacterium; assembly: GCA_026387835.1. Taxonomy (NCBI): domain Bacteria; kingdom Bacillati; species Candidatus Saganbacteria bacterium. The sequence continues at coordinate 8,881 of JAPLKZ010000001.1, read as the reverse complement.
TCCTAGATAGCGATTGATGAATCCGCCATGCCTGAGTATCGGATCTGTCATTGACTTGAGACATTCGCTGATCAGGTCAGCAGAATCTTCCGGAGGCATATTTTCAGTGATAGCAACAGAATTGGTGACGTCAGCGAATAGGATTGACAATATCCTGTTCTCACCTTCTGTAGCAATGGCAGTCTGAATCTTTTCGGCAAGGGATTGCGGCATGGAGCGCTGAAGCCTAGTATATAAATCCTCCAGACTTGGAGCAGTTACTTTTTGGTCAACCTTCTGGGTCTTTACAAGGTCGGTTCCACATTCGGGACAAAACTTATCTTTTGGACTCACTTCGTGTCTGCATTGTGGGCAGATGGATGGTAGCTTCGTTCCACACTCTCTACAGAATTTATCTCCTACCTGATATTCGCTTTGGCATTTCGGGCATTTCATAATGAAACCTCATACAATATCATTGTCCCCACAACTCGAATGACTCAAACATGATGGCTGTTCCATCAGGAAATGCGCCGTGATAGATGGTGCGGTCTATCATACCGATGGCGAAAAGCCCAATCTCTACAGGATCATCAACAAGGAATTCTACATGACCGACAGTGAACCATTCATTTTCATCTGGACTGCAAAGGGCATTGACTGTGTTATCAATCCGCTCAAGCCTCAAGAATATTCTATCAGAAACCAGACGCCCACGACCGAAGGTTAAGTACTGGTTTATAATGAAGCCTGAGAAGTTGATCTCATATTTACCCCTTGTTCCTCTGTCGAGGCGAAGGTAATTATCTTTATCCTTCCAGATCAGGATTCCACCGATGGTAGGTTTATCTTCCGATACAGGAATACAAACAGTCTGGATAGCGAAGTTCCCTTCTGCTAATCGAAGAATTCTTGGTGCACTCAGATTAAGATACTGGAGATTTCGTCCATTTGCCGCATGAATTTCCAGATCATTATTTGTTGTGTGTGAGCAATCACCAAACGGATCATTCCAGTTCCATGATGAAAGAGATTCTGCAAAATCGTCAAGGAATAGTCTTCTTGGGAAATCTCTGGCTTCTGACGGTTCCAGAAACCATTGGACGAATTGAGAGCCTCCAGCGTAGGGATGCTCCTCTCTGAAGCTACGACAGAAGGCTTGGAATTCCTCTGCTATATAAATCTCTTCCAACCCGCTTAATGCACCACCGAGATCATAATCAATTGTCCCTTGAAATTGTTTTAGAGCTTCTTGATGTTTTCCAAAGGCCAAATATGCGCGACCTAAACAGATAAATGTCCATTTCTCAAGTATAACAAAACCAATCTCTTGAAAGATTTGAATGGCTTTTTGATAATTGTCTATAGCTTTTTCAAACAAACACTTATAAAGTGAGAGATTACCAATAAAAAGGTATGATATTCCTATATCTCTCCTATGGTTTATGCTCTTTACAATCTCTAGTGCTTTGTATATATATTCCTCGGCTTCTTGAAACTCTCCAAGCTGTAAGAAATAATATCCCATAATAGTAAAAGAAGTGCCTATTTGTTTAACATCCCCTATTTTAGTGAATAGTTCCAAGCTATATTGAAGGTGTGAAATACCATCACGAAAATCACCTTTTTTTTCAGAAATGGTGAAACTTGTAAATAAGTGCATCTCAGCCAATACTCTCAAATCATGATATTGTATCCCTTTCTGTTCTTGGATTTGTAACCATTTCATTGTATCTTCCAAATTTCCATAATTTGAATACATTTCAGCAATGTGAGAATAAATACCAACAATTTCCACCGAATAGGGTAATCTTTGAATGAGTTGCACGTCCCGTAACATAAATTCCTGATATTTTTTATTATCTCCTTTGGAATCATAACCTTGTGCTATAGTATCATTCATCAAAGCAGATTCCACAGATTCCGTGTCATCACCCAAAAGTGCTAATCCATCTTCTCCTATATGAAGCATTTCATCATATCGGCTTTGATAATAAAATACATCCCCTAAACAATAATAAATCCGCACTAATTCACGGATAGCTAAATCCATTTCTTTCCCTAAAGAGATCGCTTGTCGGAAGAAATTCTCAGCTTCTATAAGTTTTCCAGTTCCAAAGCAGACCTGTCCCAAGTCTTTGAGTGCGGATAATTTCAAATCCTTTCTTGACTCACTCAACTTAGAAGTATTAAGTCGCTCTAATGCACACTGGAAATACCTGATAGCATCATCATTCAAGTATGCTTCCCGTGACTTCTCACCAGCCTTCAACAGATATTCCACTGCTTTCTCTGCATTACTGCTCCTGTCATAATGATATGCCAACTGCTCATAATATTCGCTTAGGCTGTCTCCATATAACAGTTCCATAGCTTCCGCCACCTGCTGATGGAACGCTGAACGCCTGCGTGATAGGATACTTCCATACACCGTTTCCTGTGTGAAGGCATGCTTGAATGAATACTCCTCCTCTGGAACTATTCTTTCTTGATAGATTAGCTCATGATCTTCTAAATCCCATAAGTCACGCTCCAATTCTGATTCCTGCTGTGTCACTCTCTCAAGAAGGTTTCTACGGAATAAACACCCTATGACCGATGCGCTCTGAAGGATATGCCGTAACTCATCTTCCAGCCTGTCTATACGACTCAGTATTACGCTTTGAATACTCTCTGGAACGGCGATTGACTCTATGCCTGCCCTTGCGAACCACTTGTCGTTCTCTCTGTATACCATTCCCATCTCTATCAATGAACGGATGACTTCCTCTACGAAGAATGGGTTGCCCTGTGACTTACTCAATATCATTTCCTTAACAGATACCGGCAAGTCCTCAATTCTTAGTAATGACTCTATTAGCCTTTGGCTTTGCTGATGTGTTAGTTCTCTAAGATGGATCTCTGTGTATCTCTCCGAGCATTTCTGTGATGCTATCGTTCCTAGATGCCATGACTTATGCTCTTTTTCCGGACGATACACGCATACTAAGAATAAAGGTGCAAGCGTTAACGCTTCCATAAGCAATGAGATCAAATCAAGCGATAGGCTGTCTGCCCAGTGCAAATCCTCAAACACCAGTATAACAGGTTGGCGTTTACAAAGAGCGATGAAGAAATCTCTAACTGCCATGAACGTCCTGTGCTTGATCTGCTGTGGGTCTGCGGTTTTAAGCCTATCGTCCCAGTCATTGCCAAACTTGACAGATAACAAATTCCCTAGCATTGGTCCTATCTCATCATAGCGATCCTCCGTCATATCACCTTGAGATACTATATCCTTCAAGCATGAGACTATACTCTCTGCCCTTGTAGTGTCTGATTCATCAGTTCCCCATCCGAAGTATTCTCTGAATATGTCTATAAATGCCCAGTAGCTTGCTGTCACTCCCAATGAAAGACAGCGACCTTCTAACCATAATGGACCTGAATTATCAGTGTTAAGAGCAAGCTTCTTCAGTTCAGTTACCAGACGTGACTTACCGACTCCAGCTTCGCCTATGATTGATACCATCTGACCACGACCATGTATCACGTCATCAAGCGATTCTTTGAGTTTACCAAGTTCCTCATCACGACCTATCATCTCTGCTCTCAAGCCTTCTATACCCCTTATCTTCTCTGGCTTTGACAACTGCTTGATGGCTATATATGCTGATATGGGTTTCTTTATGCCTTTAAGTTCCAATGGTGGCAATTGCTCAAATTCGAAGGCTTTGCGGGTGTATCGGTGTGTCCTCTCTCCCACGATGACCTGACCGGGCTGTGCAGACTCTTGTAGGCGTTTAGCAAGGTTTATATCTTCACCATAAGCACTGATCTCACTGTGTTCCTGTGTGCCGATGGGACCGAAGTACATCATGCCAGTGTTGATGCCAACCTTGATATTCAGACCAATATTGGATACTGCACTTATCATATCCAGTCCAGACATGACAGCACGATACGGGTCATCCTCATGGGTAAGTGGAGCGCCGAAGAACGCTAATACGCAGTCACCAATGAAACGATTGATATTGCCTTCACAGCGATAGATGGCGTCAGTTATCGCTTGGAAACACTGGTTGACCTTCTCTACTATATCCTCTGGTGATAGTTCCTGCGATAGTTGGGTAAAGCCCGATATATCAGCGAAGAGTGTAGTAATGAGACGATTCTCACCCTCCATTTCCTGCATAGCTGAGTCCATTCGCTTCCTGAGCGGCTCCGGGATGTATAGTCTGCTTTGCATGTCCTCTAGTTTGGGAATAGTAGGTTGTATTGGTGGTTGAAATTCTCCAAGCTTAGTTCCACATTCACCACAGAACAGCTCATCTGCTTCATTTTCAAAGCCACACTTTGGACATACCCATCCCATTTTGGCGCCGCATTTGGCACAAAACTTCCTGCCTTCTCGATTATCGTGCTTACACTTTGGGCATTGCATTATGATTCTCTTTCTCACCTAAAATAATCAGCTATTATGATTTATTGTCTTATATCTAATCCATAAGGATCTATTCTTCACAAATTGTAAATCTCGTATGTGAGACTGTCAATAGAAAAATTTGACATAAGAGAATGCGTCAGATTTTTATGCAGTCATAAGCAATAAAAAAAGCGTCAATAACACTCAGGTCATTGACGCTATATAAATTCTTTAGCTAAAGGCTTTCGAATTAAAGCCTTCCGCATTTGTTAATGAGCTATATTAAAGGGCTATAACCTCATCGGCATGATCACACAGACATAGCCATCGTTGCCGACTGGTTTCATCAGGATAGGCTTGAGTGGATCACTCATGCTAAACACCACTTCATCTCTGTCAGTGGCTTTCAGGATGTCCATTAGATACTGAGCATTGAGTCCAATGCTTATGTCGTCGCCTTCCTTCTTTATTTGCGTTTCCTCACAGCCCTCGCCATATTCCAGTGTTGATGCTTTCACCTTTAGGATGTCGCCTGTAGTCTCCATCGTCAAACCCGGTGTCTTTGGGTTAGCCATCGTCCCAATTCGTTTAATTATGGAAAGCAGTCGCTGTGTATCCATAGTCAGCCTTATGCCGTTCTCTACTGGTATCACTTTTTCATAATCGGGATACTCACCCTCGATAAGCCTTGAAACAAGTGTAATATCACCCATATCAAAGATTATGCGGCTATTGTCCAAACATATCTTCACAATAACAGTGTATGTTAGCATCTCCTTGAGACGCTCCACTGCCTTGGTAGGTATTATACCTTGTTTCTCTTCCGTAGTTGCATCATCCAAGTTTGCGGTAGCCACAGCCAATCTCTTGCCATCAGTCGCTGCCATCTTTACCAGTATTTCTTTCAGGCTGATGTGAACGCCATTCAGGAAATGCCTCGTTTCTTCTCTCGAAGCGGCGAATGACGTTTGCTGGATCATAGTCAGCAATACGTTGGAGTCCATAGAGACAAAAGATAGCTTCTTATCATTATCTTTTTCATTTATTAACGGAGGGAACTCATCAGCGGGTAATCCAGCTATCTTGAACCTCGCTGAACCACAAGTAATGCTTATCTTATCTTCCGGCATTGTCACCAGGTGTATCTCAGAATCCGTCATCTCCTTCACCATCGCAGCGAATTTCTTTGCTGGTATTGTAATAGGGCCACCCTCTGTCACCTGACCATCTACGGAAACCCGTATACCGATCTCAAGGTCTGTCGCTGCCAAGTATATCTTCCCATCTGTGTTTGAGCCAAGCAGACCTGCAAGCGGGTCATGAGTTGTGGATATAAGCAGATTGGATAGTAACAGAGTAGGGCACGTGTTCCCTAATAGTTTAACCTTTTCACCAGTTCATTTCTGGTTGATTTCAGACATAGAGGATTGGGTTCTTCGTCGACATTCCACATTATTGGCTTTCTATCTATATGTTTGAGCCTGAAAACTTTGATCTCACGCTGTTCACCTTTAACATCGTATCGGTGAACATACTCATTCCCTCTTTTGAGCTTTCTCAGGATTGTTGACTTTTTGGTATTATGTCTTGCGGCAAGTGTATGGAATAAGCTGTAATTGCAAATATATTCCAATTTTCCTAGCTTCATTTTAACATCATTAGCAAGACAATAATAGTTAGCCAATCCTCTTAGCTCTGCGTTATACGTGCTGATAATCTCCAAGTCAGAAGATTGATACAGTATTGGCTATGGGTAGGCTTATTGGTTTGCCAATTACCATAGCCATATCGTTGACAGAAATTCTGTGCTTTACCATCTGGCACTCTGAGAGATACTCGGTTAGAGACTGTCCTTCGCTTTATGTATCTCCCTTTCACCTTTATACGCACCAGCTTATCGGTGCTATACATGGAGATACTATAACTCAGGAATTGTGTGCCTTCCTTACCTGAGCTAATGCCTGTCTTATCGCTTGCGGTTCGGAGATTTAGTTCTGAATTCAAGAAATTCCTGACATTCTCCATGATCTCTCTTGCTTCATCTTTCGTTCCGACGACGCCAAGTATGAAGTCATCTGCATAGCGACAATATCTCAGTCTTCTGTAACTCTCATCGTAGAAGTCCATTGGTTGTAGCTTTTTGGATTCTCTGTCCAATTTTTTCAAGGTTTCGATCAGTTCAGGTCTTTTCCTCTGAGAGTTCTAGCTTCATTGTTTTTAGGAAATTGAATAGTTCCTCTTTGAATCTATAAACTTCCTCTTTCTTTCCGTTGCTAAGGATGATGAAATCATCTGCATAGCGGATTAGGTAGAAGTTCCCTAGCCCTCTATTTCTGCGGGTTGTCCTTTTGTTTTTGCTTAGGTGGTAGTTTTGTTCCCACCATTTATCCATTTCATACAAGTATATGTTTGCTAGTAATGGCGATATGATTCCACCTTGTGGTGTTCCCACATTGGGTTTACATATTTGCCCATTATCCTCTTGGTAACCCGCTTTGAGACACTTGTAAATTGTATCCGCTAATTTTCTATCGGCGATCCGATTTTTGATGAGTTTCATTAATATTTTGTGATCAATATTATCAAAACATCCTTTTATATCACCTTCAATGACCCAGTAGTATTTAGGTCGTATGTTCATCATCCTATAACAGTTTGAGATGGCATCCATCGTATTTCTGTTTGGTCTGAATCCGTATGAACAACCAAGAAAATCAGACTCATATATTGGTTCTAATACCATTCTGATTGCTTCTTGCACCACTCGGTCTTTGATGGTTGGAATTCCGATAGGTCTCATTTTCCCATTAGCTTTTGGAATGTATATACGTTTCACAGGTTGGGGTTTATATAGATTTTCATTCAATTCTCTACATATTTCCTCTACCAATTTTATTCCTTGAGGTGTTGGTGATTGTCTTGCTGTATCGTAATACGTTTCTTTTACCTTTCCATCAACACCCTCTGTTTTTGCACCACTATTTTGTAGCACATTCCACAAGGACTGTATTATCCATTCTTTTTGACTTATAAGGGAATAAAGTCCACCAATTCTTTCTTTTGGTCTTTCTTTAGCTTTAAGAGCCAAATTCTTTTGTTTTTGGGCTATGTCTAACATACTCCCTACTTCCTTTTAGAATTTTAGATTAGCTAGATTCCTTTGCCTTGTAGTATGCTTTCCATACTTCAGACTACTACGAATCTTCCGCCCTTCACATCTCACATCAATTGCAGTTAATCCAGTCATTTCTGACCGAGATGTGAAGTTCTCAAGTTCCAATATTGCACTGTTTCGATTGGTTTTAGGCTTCCGCTACACCCCGTTTTAGGGATAGAGTCTTATTGATTTGATTCTAATCTTTACGTTCTTTACGCCCTCGTAAAAAGAGCATGGTTTATATCCTAATTTAACCAGAGGCTTCATCATTCGGGAATATGATTTTCATCCTTACATGACGGCATTAAGGATTACCTTTTTTACTACATCCCATATCGTTGTTTTGAGATGTTCATAGATCACGAGATTTCAAACACGGATTCAAGTTCGCACGACCTCACCTTAGCCATTTCCAATCACAGGTAAGCAGACCGTCTTGGTGACATTCAACGTTTGCCCCTTATCTGCCTTTTCACCAGAGCTTTGGACAAGTTATTACTCATTCTCCCTTGCCCATCTGGTTCTCCTTATTCACTATTAGGATTAGAGAATAGCCATATTCTTGGCATTGCAATATTAGTTATCTTGACGCACTGTCATCGTCTATGTAAATTCTGCTGCTGATTGGTAACGACAGTGTTTTCTTTTTCCTGCATATCCGCTTTCGCTTTCCTCTCTGTGACATTGCCCAACTCCCCTTCCAACTCCTCAGTTATCTTGAGGCACCGTTTGCCTTTGACGCCCAGCACTTCCACTAAGCTGCTGCCATCTGGCATAATAATTATCCGTATCTTCTCCTCTCTCAATCTTTCATCACCTCGCTTTTTTATATCTAACCCAGATCGATAACGTCATACCTTGTCCTCTTGATCGGTCTGATCGGTGATGGATGGGATATATTGCTTCTCTGCTGGAATAGGGTGACTGCAAGGATGTGCTTGCACTGCCAATCCAAATCGGCTTTGTGTATGACGAAATCCACACATTTACAGACAAGTCTTCCATCATCCGCATAAGATACAATATACTCCCCGCCATTTGAAGATGGCACTGAATATCCATCCTCAACCACAGTAACACTCAAGGACATAGCTTTTCTCTGCCTTGATGCTAATTCATCCGCTGTCATTTCAGTGCTTCCCCGACTCAGCGGAGCTGAGAACATCGACGAGTTCCAACGCCTCATATCTCGATGGCCTCCATGACTCTATCTCCAGTATCTGCTCCCTGCATGAATCCAGCACTTCGCCCAACACAGCGTCAAGATTGGGTATATCCCTCTTGTCTGCTGGCTTGTCTATCTCACCGCGTATATCATCCATCATTCTCGTAAGCTGATC